>JAPUJS010000115.1 GCA_027296045.1 bacterium
GTCCCCGCTTTGGTCTGCAAATACACCTTTTCCCGATACCCATCCTCTAAGGCCAATCCCACCCGCCGTTCACTGTGCCCCCCACCATAGGCCGCCGATGTATCCACAAAATTAATTCCCAAATCAATCGCATGACGCACCGCCTCAACCGCCTCTTCGTCCGTCACCCGCTGCGGACTGCCCAAAAACGCGCATCCCAACCCCAATGCTTTGGGCTTCATCTCCGTGCGCCCCAACCGACGGGTCTCCAGTTCAGCCATATACCCTCCTAGATGCCGACGCCAAACGCCGCCTGAAAATCTTGCCACACATCTTCTTGAATATTCGCCGTGGCGCTTTCAAACACTTCCCCAAATTCCTTCCGGTCGGCCGGCCCAAACAGAACGATCCCATTGCCTTGAACCGGTGCCTGCAGCACAAACTGCATCGCCAGATCCCGAATGTTCACCCCCCGCTCCCGACACCACTCCCACATTGGATGCGCCCGAGGTTCCCGATCGGACGACGCCCGCCGTTCTCGCTCGGTGTCCGGTTCAGGCCCTGCCAGCAGCCCCATCCCCAACACACTGGCCAGAATAATCCCCGCATCCTGCTCCAACGCCAGCGGAATCGTTGTTTTTGCCACAGACTGATCTAACAACGTATAATCCAGAAACGAGAGCACAATATCCATCTCCCCCGTTTCTATCGCCCGGCGATGAAAATCGTGTTGCCGCACCCCAATCCCAATATGCCCGATCCGCCCCTTTTCTTTCCATTCCAGCAACACATCCAAACAAGCTCCCGGCTCCAATGGCGGCTCAATTTCTCGAGGGCCGTGAATCAACACCGAATCCACATACTCCGTCTGGAGCTCCCGAAAGCTATTCTCCAGGCTCCACAACGACCCCTCACGCGAAAAATCTCGATTCGGAAATCTCGGATGCGATCCCACCTTTGTTTGAAGATACACCTTTTCCCGCCAACCTTCTGACAGTGCCAACCCCACACGCCGCTCGCTATTTCCGCCGCCATACCCGGCGGCCGTGTCAATAAAATTAATTCCCCGTTCAATCGCCTCCCGCACCGTCGCCACCGCCTCTTCATCGGTTGCCCGTTTCGGATTCCCCAGATGCGCACATCCCAACCCCAGTGCCTTTGGCTTCATTTCCGTGCGCCCCAACCGACGCGTTTCTAAAGCGACCATATCACTCTCTCCATCTTAGGGCATCCCATCGTATGCAAACGTGACTCCCACCTGCCGCTCGCCCTTGCTTTCGTCCACATAACGCACCGTATTCTCCCCCTCCTCCAGGGTCGGCAACGAATGAGGTGCCACCTGAACGTCGCTCTCAAACACCAGCTTCCGAACCGACGCAGCCCCCGAAAGAGACACCCGCAGAAAATAAGCATAAACTGGCCGACCATACCCGTTTCGAAAATATCCTCCCATCGGAATCCCTGCCTTCACCGCTCCGGGTTCATCCACCTTCCAAACCGTCTGCCAGTCCTCCCCATTTTCCGAAAATGTTACCTCAATGCCCCCCTTCCCCTGCACATCTCCCACCACATCTATCTTGCCGCCCAGCACCGGATAAGGACTTTGGAACGGATAAACCAGAACCCCCTTCCGTCCCTGGGCCGCAACCAGGACGCCTTCCTTAACCTGGACACCCCGTACCGATTTTGCACCCTTTCGAAACAAGCTGTCTTCAAAGACCGGTTCAAACCGAAACCGCCCATTCCCATACTGTCTGGGTGCCTCCAGATAGCGATCCGCAAAATACAGCCCCCAGTTATCCCACGACCGCAACAGCGATTCCCCCGGCCTCAGCACAAATCCCATCGTATGCACCGACTCCGAAGAACGCCGGTACCAATCTGCAATCCGGTTGTCCTCGGTTGTCGAATAAATCTCTATTAATTTTTCCGCATCTGTGTAATAAGGACTGGGATATTTGCGAATAATATCCGGACGCTGTTCCAGTGTCTTCACACTCGAAATAGACTCCCCATCATCATCCAGATAATAAATCTCCCCGTCCGGGTCCAGCATATGCCAGCCCCCGTCAAAATACGCCTCCGGCACCACATGCCCCGAAAGCCCCCACACCCGCGCCTTCAGGCCAGCCGCTTCGGCCAGCACCATAAAATTGGTCGCCGAATCATCGCAAAATCCATACCCGTAGACATTCATAAATCGCACCGGATCGTGCACCTCCACATCGGTGTGGGCCGGCGAATCGTGATATCGGTTGTCCTTCAAAAACTGCCAGATTGCCACAGCATTCTCCCGGTCCGACATCCCCGGTGCAAGCGCTTCTTCTAAAATCGACGCCGTGCTGAACCAGTTCCGTTTCCCATTCACGATCAACCTGGGGTTCACCACCACTTCCCGTCCCCGATTTGCAAGGCTCACCGTCCGATTACGCACCTTCTCCGTCACCCGAATCCGATAGGCCGTCCCGGATGCCGACACCTGTTTCCGATGCACCTTCTGCGGCTTCTCCAACGGCTCCCGAGGCGTCAATCCGTAAATAGCCAGCGCCAGATCCGCCAGATCCTGCCAAACCTGTTCCATCGCTCGATCGAGATCCGCCTGTGTGGCTTGTCCCGACCGGGATCCCTTGTTCAAACCCTCCGGCCGTTCCACATTCGCTGCCCCGGAAAGCTGCGCCACCTGTTTCCGGAGGTTCCGCAACTCGGCCTGCAACCGATCCGTCTGTCTCTCCAATGCCTCTCGCGTAATCTCGTCATTCGCCATCGCCTGTCCTCCCAGAATCAGCGCCAACAGCCCAATGCCAATCCAACCGGTCTTCAACCGCTTCATAGAAAAACTCCAGGGTTCTATTTCTGACTGTTGACATACCGTGATAGCAACCGCAAATTCCGGTTGAACGTCCGGCAAGAAATCACCTCCGTCTCAACCCGTTCCTGATGATTTTCCGGATGCCACAACCAACCTTTTTCAACCCACCGACCCTCTTCATCCAGCGCATCGATAACCTCTTTTACCCGCTCCGAATCTACACGTCCCGGATCCCGATTCCACTTCTCTTTCAAAACCGACTCTCGCCCCGCTTCTGCAATCCGGTCGTAATAAGCCTGCACTCCCTCAATCCGGCTCTCGCCCGAAACCTTGAACGCATAGTGCGTGGGCATATCTGCATCGCTATACGTCAATACATATTCTTTTGTAAAATAGAGCGGTTTATTCGTCTTCAATTCGTAAAAACGCGCCAGCCGTCCGTCCGGCAACAGCGATCGACGCAACCAGGCCAGGGCTTTCAACACCGGTGCCCGAAACCGTTCCTCGCCCGTCTCCACATACAAATCCAACAACGCCCGCATCACCCCAAACGATTCCCCTCCCGTCACCGAGGGTGGCTCAAACCGTCGCGCCCAGACCGGTTCCATCTGCTCATTATACTGCTGCGCCCAACCCGGTTGCGGTTCGGGCATTTGCGCCAAAATTATAAACGTTCCCCCACGTTTGGCCGCCGCCAGATACGTCGTATCCGAATACGTATGATACGCCTCCACCATCGTCTCAATCACATCGGCAATCGTATTGTCATTAAACGTGTAGTAGGTATAATACCTTTCCTGAGGATACGTCCACGACCAGCTCTCTGGATACCGCGCCTTTCGCACGGGAAACAACCCTGGATTCGGTGCCTCTTCAAACCTCTGGGGCCAGGCCCCGTTGGAATACTGAGCACGCAGCAATGCGTCCAGCCCGTATTGCACAGCCTGACGCACCGTCGCATCCTGAAAGCCCAATGCCTTGTCCACCCGCATCAACAGCCGAAGCGCACTTTGCGTATTGTCGTCATCCAACGTCGTCCGATTTCGCCGCTTCCCCTTCTGTTTTTCCCCTGCTTCCACATCCCGACGGTAATACCACTCCTTGCTCTTCGCCGGATCAAAATCAACCCGATAATCCCACCCCCCCGACGCCAACTGACCCCATGCCAACGCATGGGCCGCCTGCTTCGCCGCTTCCAAATACCGATCATCCCCGGTCGCTTCAAACGCCTCCAAAAACACCATCCCCACCGCGGGCGTCCCCGGCGGCTGCACCCAGATCATCGACGGAGTGGCCACCTCCTCCCCCTGTCGCATCGATAAATCCTTACGATACACCCACAAATACCCCCCTTGGGTTGCAATCTCCTGGGTAAAAAAACGCGTCGCCTTCTCCATCGCCGTCACCGCCGATTCCCGCAAATTCTCCGCCCCCCAAGCAGGCTGCCCCAACCCCAACAGAACGACCCACAAAATACCCATTCGTTTCATATTTCCCTCCTTTCAAAACGTCATCAGCATACCCCATTCCCGTTCCCCGGTCAACCCCTTTCTCGACACCCCACAGTTCCCTTTCGCCTTGCGATTTTGCATTCAGAAGGTTAGATTGCAGGCAGGATCGCAGAGGACCGCCGGAGGCGGTAAAAGCAACACACA
>JAPUJS010000116.1 GCA_027296045.1 bacterium
GTATCGGGTCGGCAGCAACTCGCACCCCACGGTCCGATCGACCCCATACGTCTTCACCTGGATCTGGTATTCGGCATTCCATTTCGCATCGTTTCCGACCAGCACCACAATCGGAAGGTCATAGCGCACGGCCGTATCAAATTCCATCGCATGAAACCCAAATGTTCCGTCGCCCATACACGAAAAAACGTTTCGGTCGGGGTGGACGACTTTTGCCCCCAATCCCATCGGAAGCGCACTCCCAATCGACCCTGAAGGACCGTTGATCAACCTGTAGTTCGCTTCCAGACCCGCCTGGATCCACTGCCCGACCTCGCCACCATCACTCACCAGAACACCACCGTCATCCAGAAAGGGTTGCAGGGCGTGACAAATACGTAACGGATGAATCGGCTGCTGATTTGAAATCGCTTCTCCCACCGCTTCCGGTTCTTCTACCATCCACGCTGCTTTGGTCACCGGCCTGGCAATCGCCACCTGATCCATCTCTTGAAACGCCCCCATCCCGATCTGCGATTTTGGGCAGCTTCCGCTTAACAGCACCAGGGGAGACTCTGCCATCAGCGCCACATAAAGTGCCGAAATACCGTTGCAGTGCCCCGGACCGGCCGTCAAAAGCGCCACCCCTGGCTGCCCTGTCAGCCGCCCCCAGGCGTCTGCCATATGCACTGCTGCAGCCTCATGTCGCGTATGAAAAATTTCGATCTCGCGATCAATCGTCGCATCGTAAATCGACATAATTTGATTGCCGGAAAGCGAAAAAAGATATCTCACCCCTTTTCCAACCAACGTATCAACCACCTGTTCAGCACCCCGCTTGGACATAGCCCCTCACTCCTTTCAAGATTTCCAGAACAAACGAACCATTGGACGGCTAAATACAGCTCGTCTCACCGGTGGCCTCTCGCCTTGCATTTTCCTTCTGAGCGCATTATCTTGCTCCCAAAGCATAAATCGAAGGCCCGAAAGGAGGTTTTATTGGGCGCGATGATCAAAAGATGGTTACTCTATAAAGGGATGATGCTCTGCTTCGTTTTCGTCCAGCATTCGGAACTTGAGGCCAGAGTTCTCCCCATTCCAGCCGGAACAGACGGGATTAGCCGTGCAGTCCTCTCGGCCTCCAGTGGAGATACGCTGATGCTGACGACCAGCGGCGGAACGTATCACGAAACCAAATCCGTTGTCCTCCCGGCTATGCTACTCAGCTTGATGGCTGATCCTACGCTGGTTGACCCTCCGGTCTGGACCACCGACGGCCTGCGTCACCTGCGGTTATATCACGACCTGTTCGTGAAGGGTATCCGTTTCGATGGGGGGAGAAAGGCAAAGAATGCCATCCGAAGCTATGCCTCGGAGCTGAATCAGATTGTGGTTGAAGACTGTCAGTTTACGTACTTTACAGAGGACGTAATCACGGAGCACAATACCCCTGTGGGCACGTGCATCGTCCGTAACACCCTCTTCCGCGACATTGGCAAAATAGCCATCGAATTCCGGACGGCGGATATGTGTCGGAATCTGATTGTAGAGAATTGCACCTTCTACCGTCTGGGCGACCAGGCCGTACACGTCAGGCAAGAGGCCGTTCCTTTAAGGGTGAGGATTTCAAATATCACCGTGCACAATAGCAACAGGGGGATCTCGCTTTACAACATAAGTGATGCCGTGGTCACCAACAGCATCCTCACCGGATGTCGGGTCTATGCGATTCGATCCTCTGCTTCTACAGCACTCACTTACATCTGCACCATCCAGAACAGAAGGGATTATACACGTTTTCCAGGCGATGAGAGCTGCTTTACTGCTGATCCCCTGTATTTCGATGCGGAAGCGGGGGACTTCTCTCTGCTTCCCGGCTCACCCTGTCTCACAGCAGGAAAAGATGGTGGACCTCTGGGAGACCTGAGGTGGGTCGGTGCTGCGACGATACGCGCAGGGAGGCAACATGCTCTGCGTACGTGGGGAAGTGCGGTAGGGATTTTTTTGCTTGCCGGTGGTCTCCTCTGCACGTCGTTCATTTACCTCCAAAGGCGCGCACGTAAGCAGGCAGAACAGGCGGCGCTGGAAAATGCCTACGATGCCCTTGAAGAGCAGGTAGAGGAGCGCACGGCAGAGCTGAGACACCAGGTCGGGCGACAGGAGGCACTCCTGCACATCAGCAAGGCTGTGCAGGCGATGATGCAGCCTTCTGACCTCGAAGAAGTGGTGCAGACCTGCCTGGATGAGGTGATCAAGCTCGGGCTGGATGCCCAGAACCTGGCCATCCACAGGGTGATCGATCCGGAGGAGAAGACATTCGAAACGTATCGCGTTGGCCTGGAAGGACCCTTTGTGATTGCCGAGGGACGGCAGACACAAAGCCTGTTCGAGACCTGGCAGACCCGCGAGGTCTACTACAAAGAGGATATGGACAGAGACATTGTGGACAATCTGGTAGCAGAAGAGGAACTGGTGCAGTTCCGTCGGAGAAAGTTTGACAGACTCCCGATTCGCTCTCTCTTCAATGTGCCTTTTTCCCAAGGCGTGATTTCGGTCCACAGCCTACGTCCGTCCGCTTTTTCGGATTCGGATGTGGACGTGCTCAAGCAGATTGCCGAGATCTTTTCCGTTGGGTTCACACGCCTTGACGACCTGGAGCAATTAGAGACGCAGAATCGGGCATTGGTCCGCTTAGAGCGTCTTCGTGCCCAGGGAGAGATGTCTGCGGGTGTTAGCCATAATCTCAACAATATGCTCATGGGTATTTTAGGACCTATTGAGCTCCTAAAAACGAAAACCGACGATCCGGTTATCCTGGAAGAGGCGGATAGGATTCTCACCTCAGCGATACGTGCCAGAGACCTGGTGCATCGTCTTCACCTGTCTACACAAGGGGCCGAGGAGAATACCCTTCGACCGGTACAAATCAAGTCCATCGTGCAGGAGGCCATACAGGAGGCCCGTCCCCGCTGGAAGGATGAATCGGAGGCAAAAGGGATTGTTATTGAGGTGGTGACCCATCTGGAGAATATGCCTCCGATCAAGGGGAATGAGTCAGAGTTTTACGACACAATAGTCAATCTGCTGTTCAATGCCGTAGATGCGATGCCTGAAGGCGGGACGATAACCATTCAGACACAGATAGTTGAAGGAGACATGCTGTTGACCTGTTCGGATACCGGCACAGGGATGGATGAAGAAACCAGAGCACGGGTGTTTGAACCTTTCTTCACGACCAAAGCAGAAGTCGGAACAGGTCTGGGACTGTCTACGATCTACAACACAGTCACACAATGGGGAGGCAATATAGAGGTGGAATCTGAGCTGGGTGTAGGTACGACCTTTACCCTTCGGTTCCCTGTATGGACAGAGCCAGAGATACAGGAAGAAGAAACGGTATGCAGATGAGCCTGCTGCCGGGAAGCCCGGCAGCACACCGGAGCTTTTCTGCTAACCAAGCGCTTTCTGATGAAACGGTTTACTTGGTCAGAAGCATTTTACGCATCGACACGTTCGAGCCCGCTTCCAGGCGGCCGATATTTTGGACCGGACGGAGAGCAGAGATAAATGTATGGAAGAGGAGACCCGTTTGATTGACTTTCTCTGGACCAAATGGCTTATGTCCGAAGCAGCTTGCGGGGCGTTTGGCCTAAGACCTGTACGGCATCCAATTGCTCCAATACCTTTTGATGTTCCTGCCACGGAATTATAGGCTCGGGGTTAGGTACAAACCGGACAGTGCAACCTTCTTCGCTCTGGGCAACCGAAATGGTCACATTTTTCAAGGGATCAATGATCATCCAGGTCTGTTTTAAATAAAAGGTCTGGGGGGTCCGTGAATACGCGTACAACATCGCCTCTGAAGGCAATTTCTGCCCCTCTTCTTGCGCAGTCTCTTCCGTTAGGGTGTCTGGAAACAGCAGTTCGATTTGGAATCGTTTGTTGGGAATTGTGGGGCCAGAGGGCCTCTTTTCCATACCCTCGAACATGTGGTCCAGGGCTTCCTGCCGCTCCTCCATCTGATCCTGGCGTGGCTCCAAATAATCCCTTATCGCATTCGAAAGCTCTCGTTTGATGTCCTGGAGGAGACAGCTCTTGTTATCCGGGAATTTGCGAAGAACCTCCCGCTCCAGATCTTCCTCCTCCAGCGGACGAACCCACTCGAGGGTGACACCCGGATAGACTGTCCCGCCCACGGCAATGCACGTCGTGGTCTGGGCTTCGTCGGTTCCCTCATCCATCTCCTGGGCCAACTGCGCCAGATCGGTCATTTCTCGTTTGCAGTCCAATACGTCCCTTTCCATCTGCGCTTTCTTCTTGGATGCCTCAAAGAACTGGACCAGGAGACGCCGTTCGGTCTGATTTTTCGGTACTCGCTTTTCTCCCTGGAGGAAAGCTGCCCAGAACTCGCTCTTTCGACCCCACCGTTCCATCTCCTCTTGATGGGTGTCCAAAGCCTGGTTGAGAGTTTCGAGTTTGGACTTACGGTTCTGTATATCCGACTGAAATCGGTCTTTTTTCTTCTCTGTGCGGTCTTCTCCACCAATCCGGATACGCGTGGGGCTGCCCTTGACATTGCCCAGATTCCCCAGCACCTGGCAACGGCACCCAAAGGAGGCGACGCCACCGACAAGGTTTCCGTCCACCAGAATGTCTTTTTCGGCATCGAGAGCTGACGAGGTGATCTCGGCCTGCACCAGAATTGTTCCAGCGGATATGTTCCGCCCCAGGACTTCCCTGGCTGCAAAGAGCTCCTCCACCTCCACATGGGATTTTTCAAGCTGGCGTTCGAGTTTTTTCTGATCGGCTTCCTCCAGCCCTTCTATCTCCCCACTGAGATATTCTGTTGGGAGCTGCCCCCCGGCGACCTGGCCGTTCACCACGAGGTTGCCTGCGCGGATGCGGGTCTGCTCGTCAAGAGCGCCTGCTTCTCGCTGGCTTCCCACAAGTACGTCTTCGGTGGTGAAGACACCAGAGCCCCTTCTTACCCCTTTGAGAATCCAGAATTTGGTCGAGGCCACACCTGTCTTGGGCAGATCCCCGGTTGCCGCGTTGACTTCTTCCGACTTGACTTCCTGGACGACCCGGATCCGACCTTGTTCGTCTTCTCGATAGGCGCCGGTTATGGCTGCTAAAAGCTTTTCTTCCTCCACGGTGGTATTGGGTCCACAAGCCGTCTGTATCGACACCTCCCGAGGCTCGCGAGCCGGTTTTACATTCTCACCCCGCACATCGCTGCCATCTTTTCCGGGTGTGGGTGGATGCCGAACCACCAGGACGTCGCCCTCCTTAACCTGGTGTACTTTCCTGAATGCAATTGCCTGATCGGCCCTTCCCAATTCACGGATAGGCTTGCCGTTGGAGTTGAGGAGATATTCCAGCCACCCGTCCTCACCCGGCTCAGAAGGCTGTCCCTCAGCGATTATTCGCGTAGCCATGTCTCCGGTGCCTTCTACGATTTTTTCGACAAAATCGTCCAGGGTGCCGAGAATCTCTTCCTCTTTGATGCCGGTGGTGATTCCCGCCAGAGAGATGTCCTCGGCAGCCTTATTTCGGATCATGTCCCGAATCAGTGGCGCCTCGACTTCATCTTGAAGAAGGTCTGCCATCAGATTTGAATCTGTTGTCTTGATTGCCAAGGCCGCCGCCTGGCCGGACTGGTAAACGGCCGCTTTGACGTAACAGGGCAGCTTATGGCCATCCAAGACCATTGGTTGGAACGGAGGAGAGGGGGGCTGCTTGACCGTCTTTTCTGCGTCCTTCGGAGTCGAAGTGTTCATGACATAACCACCTGGCGTAAGCCTACGCGTGATTTATTTTTTGAGTTATTCTTCCTGCTCTATAATGGCCTTCATACTTGCTTGACTGTGGCCAAAAGGCCATCCTCAGGTCGGGTTATAGCTGGGTTCGTGGAAACCGTGACGAGGTGGCCCTTGAGGCTCCAACTTGAATTTTAGGGCTGAAATCCGCCCCACTGGTGGAATTCAGCCGTCCTGAAGGTGTGAAAATTCCTGCTGCATTTACACTTAACAGATGTCCACCCTATAAACCGCAAATGACGTGCCAAAAAGAGACCCCAATGCGCGAATAGAGCCAAGAAGCGGGTGACTCAAAAGACCGGTAGATCTTCTACGAACTGGCAACCGCAAAGGAGTAGACAGAAAAACGGGGCTGGCCTTCGGGCTGGCCCCTTTTCTTTCTGCCCTGCTGACTCGCCCGCCAATAGACCCTATAATCTGATTGCCGGAAAGCGAAAAAAGATATCTCACCCCTTTTCCAACCAACGTATCAACCACCTGTTCAGCACCCCGCTTGGACATAGCCCCTCACTTCTTTCAAGATTTCCAGAGTAAACAAACTATTGGACGGCTAAATACAGAAATTCCGCCAGATCGAACGCCTGGCGGAATATACAAAAAGATAACGATTTTATCCCCGTAAGGCTCGTCCCGTCAAGCCTCTGGTATCGGCAGCCCGCCTACCAATATCCTCCCTTTACCTCCAGAACGGACTGGCCATATCTGAAAACACCACCCGCCCGAAATCGTCCGGAGAATGAAACTGCGGTTTCTCCGTCTGGCTTGCCGACCACTGACTGTATTGCTCGTTCGTCTTCCCCCCTAACCGGTTCAACCCCAGATTCCACACATCCCCCGGCTGCGGCGGTGTATGTATTGCGACGTCTACAAAATTTCGAAACGGAATGGCCGCCTCCAAAATCCAGTACAGATCCTCATCGCTATCGTCGTTCAGTGTCCCCACAATCGATGTCTTAATCTGAATCCCTTCTCCATTCCACTCCTCTTCCACCGGCACACCCGGCCCTTTGGGATGAAACTGATCCAGAAAAATGCCCAGCACGTTCATCTCGATATTAAAATACGCGTGCGGCCGATCCGGATTGGGCGCTGTAAACACCTCCACCGTATCGTCCTTCCACACCGACGTATCCCGCTGGGTATGTTCTGCCCAGATATGTGCATCTTCACAGATAAAAGCCACGTATAAATGCGTGTCATCCCACAGCATCTTGGCCACCGTCTGCTCCTTTTTCCCCGATTCATACCAGGGAAACACAAAGGCCCCCACGTCGGGTGCCGCAACCCAGGCCGGTTCGTCCAGCCGTCCGTCCACAGCAATCGGCGTCCCTGCCCGATAAATCGTATACTCCGATCGCCCTTCTGCCGATGCAGGCTTGATCTGCACCGTGAGCCAAATCACCACCAGCAAACAGGCCAACAGATAGGTCATCTTCAAACTCCTCGTTAAAAAACAGGATTCAGAAGATTTAAACCACCTGAACCCTGAATCCCACGCAGTACCATTAATCCATCAGATACACTTTCTCGTGCCCTTCCGGCCAGGGATATTTGAAGCGTTCGGCCAACTCCTGGTTCGCCGGCTGAGCAAGCACTTCCTCCAGTGCCATAAACGCCTGTTTGTAAGACCGCGTCTGGTGATTCTCCAGCGCATTATAAAGCAACATACTTTTATCCCCGGTCTTGTAGGCCTCGATGCCCCGCTCCATTCCCAAAATCGTCGGTAAGAGCTGCTCCAGCATAATCTTCTTGGGCAAAGCCCCCACATGAATCGGCTGAATCCCTTTCTTATTAATCAAGGCCGGCACTTCCACCACCACATCGTCGTCCACTCCTTCCAGGGCGCTGTTGTTGGGCACATTCACCTGAAATACGCCTTCCACATTATTTGTCAGCGCATCGATAATCGGCACCTGCTGCTCCCGCGTCTTCTCCGTTCCAAACACCTCTGTCATCTTCGCCCCCGAATCGGTAGCGGCACCCCGAATCTCTGCCATCCGTTTCTCCAGCTTCTCCACATGAAGAGGACGGGCAAGGTGTGTATCCGGTCCTCCCCAGGGCTCGCCAAACCACCATTTCTTGGTATCAATATCCGTGTGATACCACCACCCGCCACTGCGCGGCGAATCGCCAATCGGGAACAACCCATACATCCGATACTGATGTACGGCTCCCCGTGAAAGCTGGATATCATGCGTACCTTGTGCCACATGTGTCTTCCAGTATTCCAACCCCTGATCTTCAATCCACTGATCGATCAACGGATACGCATCTTCTCCATCGTACAAAAAATGCGTCATCCAGATACAGTGATTCACCCCCGGAGCTTGAAAATCCACCCGATCCAGATCCAGCCCCAACACCTTGCAAATGTGAAAATATCCATAATGGCCGTGACACAATCCGCAGACCTTGATATCGGTTTCCCGGGTCATCAACGTACACCCGTCAAACACCGGATTTCCAGACTGGATAAGCCACGCGTCCGGACAGATCCGTTCCATATCCCGCGCCACCCCCATCATCAGTTCAAACTGGTAAAAGCTTCCGGCACTCACACCCCGATAATAATACCCGTGCTTGCCCATCATCTCTCGCATATCCCGCTGATGATAATGGCTTTGCACCATAGCGGTATTAATCACAAAGTCGGCATCTTTCAGAGAAACCTCTCGATCCGTGGTCTGTTCAAACCGCAAATCCGACCCGATCTCGGCCGTATACCGTTCTGCCATCCTGGTAACCGCCTCCAACCGCTCTGCGTCGATATCCATAAACGACACTTCGCTGCCCTTCAAATTCTCCGTCAAACACAGATCCTTCACCAACCCCAACGAAAACGTCGCACTGCCCGCTCCAATCACGCTAATCTTCACCGATTCAGGCATCATATCCTCCTTAAAAAATAAAATTTCGGGTTCCCGAACTTGAAACCTAACAAAGTGTCCGCAAAAATGCAGCATCCGCCTTCAACGCCGTCTCTGAATCCTCCTTCACAAACTCTACCTCCAAATCCCCGTCAAACCCGACCTGTTTCAACTCCTCCACAACCGCCCGGTAATCCACCAAACCCTGCTCAATCAAAGCCCGTTCATTGCTCCCTGTAGCCATATAATTCTGGGCGTGCACCGTGGTCACATACGTCGCGACCTGCCGAAGGGTCTCCATCATCTCCTCTGGCGTGTCGTGATACATCGGTTGAAAATTCATCCGGAAATTTGACCGATCCACCCCATCGATCAACCGCAAACACCCTTTCGCCGTATCCGACAACCGCCCATTATGCATC
>JAPUJS010000117.1 GCA_027296045.1 bacterium
GTCGATGCGTTCGATCATCTGTTCGGCGGTTGCAGGGTGTGGGCAGCGAACTATATTCGCTTCGATTTTGTCGCGGGTGACCTCTTCCGGGTCGATGTCAGCGATGAGGTTGTGAACCTGTTTGACGTAGGCGACGATGTCAACATCGAGGGTCTCGCTCAGGATTTTTCGGGCAACAGCCCCTGCGGCGACCCGACCGATGGTTTCCCGGGCGCTTGCCCGACCGCCGCCGGTCCAGTTGCGGATACCGTATTTGGCCTGGTAGGTGTAGTCGGCGTGGGAGGGCCGGTATTTGGTCCGCATCTCTTCGTAGTCTTTGGACCGGGCGTCTTTGTTCCAGACGACCATGGAGATGGGGGTGCCGAGGGTTTTGCCTTCAAAGAGGCCGGCGTGGATTTCCACGTGGTCTTCTTCTTTGCGCTGGGTGGTGATTTTGCTCTGGCCTGGTTTGCGCCGGTCCAATTCCACCTGGATGTCGGTTTGGGTGAGCGAGATGCCCGGCGGACAGCCGTCGATGACGACGCCAACGCCGCCCCCGTGGGATTCGCCCCAGGTGGTGATGCGGAAGACGTGGCCGAAGGTGTTGCCCATGATCGTGTTTTCTCCCCGGTTGATCAGTATACTTCACGCTTTCTTTTTGCCCTTTTGAGCCTCTGCCTTGAGCTCGATCAAGAAGTCATCCAGATTGCGCCCCTCTCCACGGTCGTAAGCCTCATATCCTTTCCGAATCTGTTCCGCCAGTTTTGGATTCTGCACTTCCAGGTAATCCTCCAACTCATCTACATCGATAATGCCGGCAACGGGAATACCATCTTTTTCCAGAATGAAGCATTCCTTGTTGGTGTGGACGCGGCGAACAATCTGACCGAGATTAATACGGGCTTTGGTAATGGGGATACGGTGCACCGTAAGTTTGGATTTCAAAACAATTCCTCCTGTTGATCAGAATTGATTAATATTAATCAAAATATATGTTTTAAGGAGAAATGTCAATACGATTTACAAGACAAATGACCTCCTGTCACGCTGTTGCCAGTTCGTCCAGCAATTCCAGGGTTGTTCGGGTATTCCCCCGGATGAAGATGGGGGCCAGTGCGCCCCTACCGTGTAGCGCGTGTAGCAAAATATCGATCTGGCCCTCCAGCTTTTGAGATGGATTTTGGCTTTTTCATAATATGGGGTTCTGGGTCTGTGAAATCAAGTCCCCCCCTCCCTGAAAATTTCCTCCATCCCCCCGTTCTTACAGTATATCTGACGTCTTGACAGCGGTTTAAGGTATTCCTATCTTGAGGCCATGGATGTGCATTTTTTGGAGGTTTGCGATGACCTACTCGGGTATTTTAGAAGAGATGACGATTGACGATGTGCGGGGGTTAAAGCCAAATGTGGGTGTTGTTCCTATTGGCTCGACCGAACCACATGGCCCGGCACTGCCTTATGGGACGGATTCGTTTCAGGTGACTTCGACGGCCTATGGGGGAACGCGGCGGGCCAATGAACTGGGCGGGCGGGTCGTGTGTTTGCCCACACAGCGGATCAGTTTGAACAACAATTTCTACAAGTTTCCGTTTGCCTGCCGGATGCAGGTGCCGACGTTTATGAGCCTCTTAAAAGATCTGGTGGATTTGTGCGAGCACGAGGGGGTTCACCGAATTGTGTTTGTGAACGGACACGGCGGCAATCCGGATGTGATTCGGGCCGTGCAACGGGATCTGGCCGCACGGGAAGGCTTGTTTACGTGTCTGATCGGTACGGGGACCTGTGCTTCGGAAGAAGCGCGGTCTGTGTGGGAGAATCGGAGCGACCATGCAGGAGAGGAAGAGACGTCACAGGTTCTGTATTTGAGACCGGATCTGGTGCGCGAAGATCAGATTAAGGTCAATCCCCAGGTGAAGCCGAAGCTGGAGGTGTTGAACGAGTTTCGAGTAGAATTTGTGCGGCCCTGGCATTTGTATATTCCAGCCTCGGCAGGAGGCGATGCGACAAAGGCGTCGGCAGAGAAGGGGAAGACGGTGCTGGAATCGGCGATTGAAGGGACGGGACGATTTCTGGCGGAGTTGTCCAAAGCGCCCGAGAGTGATACATTTCCATATTGACGACGTCCGAACGTTATGCTTTTTGTCAACCCTACCACTCCAGAGGGGCGGCCATTCTGGTTGTCTCGATGACAAATTTTGAAGGAATCTATCTATGAGCGATTATATCCATCACGAGCTTCTCTCGCTGGGAAAAGATGAGACCCCTTATCGTTTGTTGACCACCGACTATGTTTCGACGGGAAAATTTGAGGGGCACGAGATCCTCAAGGTGGACACCGAGGGGCTGACGATGCTTGCAGATCAAGCCATTCGGGACAGCGCCCACTTGCTGCGGCCCGGGCACCTGGAGCAGTTGGTGCAGATTCTGGATGACCCGGAGGCATCGGACAACGATCGTTTTGTGGCGCTGGAGATGCTCAAGAACGCTAATATTGCTGCCGGGGGTGTGCTCCCGATGTGCCAGGATACCGGCACGGTGATTGTGATGGGCAAGAAGGGCAATTGTGTATGGACGGTAGGAGACGATGAAGCGGCACTCTCGCAGGGCATTGCAAAGGCCTTTGCGGAGACCAATTTGCGCTATAGCCAGCTGGCACCGCTGGACATGTTTGAGGAGGTCAACACTCGCACCAACCTGCCGGCACAGATCGAGATTTTTGCGGATCAGGGTGCGGAATACAAGCTGATGTTTATGGCCAAGGGAGGCGGTTCGGCCAACAAGAGTTTTCTCTTTCAAGAGACCCGGGCGCTGTTGAACCTGGACCGGTTGCTCGAGTTTCTGGATGAAAAGATGCGCATGATTGGGACCGCCGCTTGTCCGCCCTATCACCTTGCAATTGTGGTTGGCGGGACTTCGGCCGAGTATACGCTTAAGATGGCCAAGCTGGCCAGTGCGCGCTATCTGGACAACTTGCCGAGAAAGGGCAATGAGTTTGGGCAGGCATTTCGGGATCACGGGATGGAGGCCCAGGTGCTCGAGCTGAGCCGTAAGATCGGGATTGGGGCTCAGTTTGGCGGGAAGTATTTCTGCCACGATGTGCGTGTGATTCGGCTTCCCCGGCACGGGGCATCCTGTCCGGTTGGTATTGCCGTATCCTGTTCGGCCGACCGCCAGGTGATTTGCAAAATCACCCGGGAAGGCATTTTTATGGAGGAACTGGAAAGCGATCCTGTCAAGTATTTGCCCGAGGTGGACGAGGGCGAGCTTGGGGAAGAGGTGATCCGCATTGATCTCAACCGCCCGATGTCGGAGGTGAGGGAGACGCTCAGTCGCTATCCGGTCCGGACTCGATTGTCGTTGAACGGCCCGATGATTGTGGCCCGTGATATCGCACACGCCAAACTCAAGGAACGGCTCGATAGTGGCGAGGAGCTGCCGCAATATTTCAAAGACCTGTGTGTTTATTATGCAGGTCCGGCCAAGACGCCCGAAGGGTATGCGTCGGGCTCGTTCGGACCGACCACGGCAGGTCGGATGGACGGCTATGTGGAGGAGTTTCAGGCCGCAGGCGGCAGCATGGTGATGCTGGCCAAGGGGAATCGTTCGGTGCAGGTTACGAATGCGTGCAAGCAACATGGTGGGTTTTACCTGGGTTCGATTGGAGGACCCGCCGCCCGTCTTGCCCTGGACTCGATTCGAAAGGTAGAATGCATCGAATATCCCGAACTCGGGATGGAGGCCATCTGGCGGATTGAGGTGGAGGATTTTCCCGCCTTCATTGTGGTCGACGATAAGGGCAACGATTTCTTCGCTTCTTTTATGAAACCGAATGCGTAGTGTTTGTGCAAGACAGAGGGGAAATCGCCCGAAGAGACGCGGGATGAAATCCTCGATATCGTTCATCTCTAAATTCAATCTGGGAGCAGGTTATGGTGACCTATGAAACGCTTGGTGTTCGACCTTTTATTAACGGAAGTGGAACCATTACGACCCTGGGAGGGAGTCGGATGTCGGAAGAAGTGCTTGCGGCAATTCACGAAGGGGCCGGGGCCTTTGTGGATTTGAACGATTTGCTGGTCAAGGCTGGGGCCTTTCTGGCCAAGCGGATTGGGGTTCCTGCGGCGCATATTTCGTGTGGGGCGGCCAGTGGCGTGCAGCTTTCGGCGGCGGCGTGTTTGACCGGGACGGATCGGGATCGGGTTCGACAGTTGCCACATACAGAAGGGTGGAAGAATGAGTTTGTGATTTCGCTGGTGGATCGGCATACCTATATCCACCAGGGGATTGAGGTGTGCGGGGGTACGCTGGTTCGGGTGGGGAGTGAGACGGCGGTGACGAGTGAAGATCTTGTGGGTGGGATTGGGGAAAAGACGGCGGCGGTGGTACATTTTTTGGGCAAGCAGACAAAGGAGCAGTTGGGAGAGGTGATTGCGGGTGCCAACGAAAAGGGGGTGCCCGTTATGGTGGATGCTGCGGCGCAACTTCCGCCCCGAAAGAATTTGACGGAGCTGGTGGAGATGGGGGCAAGTCTGGTGACTTTCAGTGGTGGGAAGGGGCTTTGTGGACCGCAAAATAGTGGGCTGGTTTTGGGGAAGGAAGATTTTGTGGAGGCGGTGCGGTTAAATTCGAGCCCAAATTCTGCCATGGGGCGGGGCATGAAGGTGGGCAAAGAAGAGATTTTAGGACTGGTAGCGGCGGTGGATCGGTTTCTGGATGGAAGTGATGCGGAGGATCGGGAGGTCTGGCGGGAACGTGCTTCTCATATTGTCGAGGCGCTGGCTGGGCTGGATGGGATTCGGGCTTATGTGTTGGCCGAGGGGCAACAGGCCTCCCCCGATTTTGCGCCCCGGGCCTATGTGGACATGGAAGCGGATCGGGCGACTGAGACGTTACAAGCGATGCGGGAAGGCGATCCGTCGGTGGTGATTCGGAAGGGGCTGGATGGGATTGTGGTCGACCCGATGACGTTGATGCCGGGGGAGGAAGAGATTGTGGCTTCGCGGTTGAAGGAGGTGCTTTCGGCGTGATGGATGCCCATTTTTATACGAAATGCTGGAGTCTGATTTTGTTGTTGCTGGCCAGTTCGGTAGGTGCGGAAGAGGAGGGCAAACTTGTGGAACAGGTGGTGTGGGATCTGGATAATCTGGAATCAATCGGGGGGCATTCGGTGACGGTGGAGGGGCGTCCAAAGGTGATTGAAACGGCAAAGGGGAAGGCACTGGAATTTGATGGAGAAGACGATGGCATTTTCCTGGACGCCCATCCATTGGCCGGGGCGTCAACGTTTACGGTAGAGGTGATTTTTCAACCCTATCCGAACGGGTTGAAGGAACAACGGTTTTTTCATATGCAGGAGAGGGAAGGGGAAGAGCGGGTGATGTTCGAGACACGCCTGACAGCGGACGATCGGTGGTTTTTGGATGCGTTTATCCAATCGGGTGAAGGGAATTATGTGCTTTACGCAGAGGATTTTAAGCATCCGATTGGGCCGTGGTATCAGGCGGCGATTGTGGTGGATGGGAAGGAGATGCGGCATTATGTGAACGGAAAGCTGGAGATGAAGCGAGAGGTGACTTATGAAGCGCAGACTCAGGGGCGAACGTCGCTGGGCGTGCGAATAAATAAAGTGTACTGGTATAAGGGGGCGATTCGGCAGGCACGGTTTACTCCCTGGGTGTTGAAGCCGGAGGAATTTTTGCAGCCGTAGGCCCTCTCCCCGTTGCAACAGCGCTGGACGCGGCTTTGCAACATTCCTCTCCCGCAAGCAGGAGAGGGGAAAAGGCGTTGGGACTCGATAAAGGGATTTTTTATGGCAATCTCTGTAGATCGAATTGAGATGCATGTTTTGAACATGAGGACGCGATTCCCGTTTAAATATGGAATCGCGTCTCTTGTGGCATTGCCCCATCTTTTTGTGCGGGTGACGGCAAATATCGATGGGCAGAAGATGGTGGGTATGGCGGCTGAAGGATTGCCGCCGAAGTGGTTTACGAAAAATCCGGATGCGCCGTTTCGCGAAGATCTGGATGAGATGCTGACGGTGATTCAAAAGGCGTGTGCATTGGCCGAAGCGGTGGATTCAGCGGATACCGTTTTTGACTTTTGGCAACAGATTTTCCAGGCGCAGCAAGCGTGGGCGTCGTCGACGGCTTATCCTCCGCTGTTGTGGTCTTTTGGCGTCAGTATGGCGGAACGTGCCGTGATCGATGCGTTTTGTCGGGCGAAAGGGATGCTATTTGCACAGGCGGTTCGGGAGAATACGCTTGGGATTCGGCTGGGCGATATTCACGGTGAATTGGGCGCTTATGCGCCGGGAGATTTGCTTGTCGGCTCGCCGCACCGGTCGGTGGTTGTCCGGCACACGGTGGGGCTGGCCGATCCGCTGGTGGATGGGGATATTGCCGAAGAGGACCGGGTGGACGACGGGTTGCCACATTCGCTGGAGGCAAATATTCGGGAATATGGGTTGACACATTTGAAGATCAAATTGTGTGGCGATGCAGCACAAGACCTGAGCCGGTTGAAGCAGATTGCAGATTTAATGGCCGGCCAGGACGGGTATGCGTTTACGCTGGATGGGAATGAGCAGTATACCGAAGTGGAACCCTTTCGGGCATTGTGGGAGGCGATTGCGGGGGATGGGTCGCTTTCGGAGTTTATGGAGGCGTTGATTTTTGTGGAACAGCCGCTCCGGCGGGATGTGGCTTTGAGTGCTAATGCAAAGGCGGTGCTCCAGGGTTGGTCGGAACGGCCGCCGATGATTATTGATGAGTCAGATGGTGAGTTGTCCAGTGCCACAGAGGCCCTGGACTGCTGTTATGTGGGAACGAGCCATAAGAATTGTAAGGGCATTTTTAAAGGTGTTGCCAATGCCTGTTTGATGGCATATCGGAAACAGCAAGATCCGGGCGGGCGGTATATTTTGAGCAGCGAGGATTTGGCCAATATGGGGCCGGTGGCGCTGCTGCAGGATCTGGCGGTGTTGGCCACGCTGGGGATTGATCATACCGAGCGGAACGGGCATCACTATTTTGCGGGATTGAGTATGTATCCGCAAACCATACAGGATCAAATATTGGCGCATCACGGTACGATGTATCGCAAGCATGAAAGAGGATTTGCAGCCCTGGACGTTCGGGACGGGCGGCTGGATGTGAGCAGTGCGGTAGATGCGCCTTTTGGATATGGGTTTGATCTGGATACGACGCAGTTTACGCCGCTTTCGGACTGGTCGGAGGATTCGCTGGGGGTGTAAGGATGGGAAATTGCGGCTGACATTAGGGTACGGGATAGTTTGGAGGTATGAGTGATGGACTGGGAAGCGGTTCGAGATGAGGTTACGGGTTATTTGCAGGATTTGCTCCGGCAGGATACGACCAATCCGCCCGGGAATGAGATTTTGGCGGCGGATTATATTGCCGGAATCTTGCGGCGGGAAGGGTTGGATCCGGTTGTGACATCCTCAGAACCCGGGCGTGGAAATGTGACAGCCCGAATCCAGGGTGGGGCGGAACCCGCCCTGATGCTTTTGGGACATACGGATGTGGTGGCTGTGGAACCGGAAAAGTGGACGCACCCACCCTTTGGGGGGGAGATTCACGATGGATATATCTGGGGTCGGGGTGCACTGGATATGAAAAATATGGTGGCGGCAGAGTTGATGGTCTTTCTGCTGCTTCACCGGCAAGGGGTGTCGCTCAATCGAGATCTGATTTATGCGGCAACAGCAGATGAAGAAGCGGGGAAGGGGAATCATGGTGTGGGGTGGCTTTTGGACCACCATCCCGAGCAAGTCGATGTGCCTTTTGTGTTGACAGAAGGCGGGGGAAGTGATTTTAAAGTGGGTGGGGCCCGGTTTTTTGCCTGCCAGACGGGGCAGAAGGGTATTTTCCGATTTCGAATGGTTGCCCGGGGGCGTCCCGGGCATGGGTCACAGCCCCATGGAGATAATGCCGTTGTCAAATTGAGTCGGGCGGTGGCAGCGCTTGGGGCGGCCACGTTGTCTTTGCATCCGTCGAAAACGTTGAAGGTTTTTCTGGATGGGATTGCCGACAAACAGGATGCCGAGACGGCGAAACTTTTGCGGATGGTTCTGGATCCGGAGCAGAGTGATACGGCATTGGCGTCTCTTCCCCTGGATGCCAAGTTGGTGAAGTCTTTGCAGTCTCTTTTGAGAAATACGGTGTCGCCGACGATGCTGGATGCTGGAAGCAAGATCAATGTGATTCCGGCCGAAGCGACGGCATGGGTGGATGGGCGATTGGCGCCCGGGCAAACAGATGAAAGCTTTCTATCTGAAATCCGGCCCCTGATTGGGGAAGATATCGAGGTGATTGTAGATCAATACAGTCCCCCCCTGGAAGCCAGCGCGGATTCTCCGCTTTATCGGACGGTTGTCGAGGTGATGGCCGAGCGCGATCCGGAGGCAACGGTGGTGCCGGGGTTGATGACGGGAGGGACGGATGCGAAGCATATTGTGCCCCGCAGGCCCGACACACAGGTGTATGGGTTTATGCCTTATCGCCAGGCGCCTGGAGAGGAAGAGATGAGCTTGATTCACGGACACGATGAACGGACATCGATCGAGAATCTGTTGTTTGGAACACAGGTTTTATACGACATTGTCAGCCGCTTCTGCGGTGTTGCGTGAGGTGTAATTTTATGAGACGTCGAATGATATACCTTTGCTTGTTGTGCTGGCTTGGATGTAGCGGTGAAAGTGGACAGGAGGCTACTTCCAGCGGGGATGGGACCCCGCAGGATCTGGGGGGTCTTTCGGTGATGGTGCCTCAGGGATGGGTGATTGAGAAACCTGCTTCTCAAATGCGGAAAGCGCAATATCGAGTGTCGGGAGCCGGCGGCGATGCCGAACTGGTTGTGACATATTTTGGCACCCGGGGTGCCGGACCTGTTGGGGCAAATATCAAACGCTGGCAGGGACAGTTTGGGCATGTGAACGGACTTGTGACGGAACAGACGATTAATGGCCTGAAGGCGACGATCCTGGATGTTCGGGGCACCTATTCGAATACCATGCCGATGGGAGGTGGCTCGGAATCCAAACCCAATTATCGCATGCTGGCTGCAATTGTGCAGAGTCCCAGTGGGCCGTTTTATTTTAAACTGACGGGTCCCCAGGCAACGGTTGGAGAGTCGACACAACTGTTTGATCGGTATTTGAAGAGTTTGAAGGCGAATTAAGTACAAGGGAGGTGTTGATGGTGCAAAAGGTGCTGGTGACGGATTATGCCTGGCCCAACCTGGAGGTGGAACGCGGCGTTCTGACAGAGATCGGGGTGGAACTGGTGGAGGCACCCGACGGGGACGAGGAAACGCTTGCGGGACTTGCGAAAGGATGCTGCGGGATTTTGACGTGCTGGGCTCAAACTACCAGGAAGGTGATTGAAGCGGCGTTGCCGAACTTGAAGGTGATCAGTCGATATGGTGTTGGGCTGGACAATATCGATGTGGTATTTGCGACCGAGCAGGGAATTCCAGTAACCAGGGTGCCGGATTATTGCATGGTGGATGTGGCGGAGCACACTATGGCATTGTTGATGGCGCTTTCTCGAAAGGTCGCTCGGTTTGACCGGCTTGTTCGAGAGGGGACCTGGGATATTCAGGAGGTATTGCCGTTAAGACGGTTGACCGGGCAGACGTTGGGTTTGGTGGGCTTTGGACAAATTGCAAGAGAAGTGGTGCCTCGGGCGAAGGCGTTTGGTTTGCGGGTGGTTGCTTATTCCCGATCGTTGAGGCCGGATCAGGCGGAGGAAGCTGGCGTTGAAGCGGTGGATCTCAACACGCTGCTGGAGGCGTCAGATTATGTGTCGTTGCATTGCCCATCGACGGAAGAGACGCAGGGGATGGTGAATGCTGAGTTCCTATCCGGGATGAAAGAGACGGCCTGTCTCATCAATACATCACGGGGGGATATTGTGGATGAAGGTGCGCTTGCCGAGGCATTGGAAGAGGGGGTGATTGCCGGCGCTGCGCTGGATGTTCGGCGTTCGGAGCCACCGGGAGAGGGCGATGTGTTGATTCCAATCGAGAAAGTGATTCATACGCCCCATGCGGCATTTTATTCGGCCGAGTCGTTGATTGAATTGCAGGAGAAGACGGCGTGGGAGGCACGTCGGATAATGACGGGAGAGGACCCGATCCATCTGGTCAATCCGGAGTATAAAAATCACACATAAAGGAGACGGATTGTGGCAAAACCCAAAGTCGGCATTGTGGTACGAGAGTCGCTCCGGAAGCGGATTTTGTCGGAGACGGATTTGGAGAAGTTGAAAAGCTTTGCAGAGGTGGAGATCAATCCGACCGATGAAGATTTGACAGGAGATGAGGCGGCAGCATTTCTGGCGGACAAGGACGGGGTTTTTTCGAGCTGGAATTCGGGCGATCTGACACCGGGAATCCTGGAAAAAGCATCCAATTTGAAAATTTGGGCCTATGGCGCGGGGAGTATTCAGGGAAAGATCTGTGACGAGGCGTGGGAAAAGGGTGTGATTGTGACCAGCGGCGCTCCAGTGATTGCAGACGATGTGGCCGAACTGGCGATGGGATTTATTACGATTGGGCTTCGCAAGGTAATTCCGTTTTCCCGGGCGATGCGAGGGGGCGAACGGAGGCCCGATAAGACCCAGGTGAAGTCCCTGTTTCGGCGAACGGTGGGGGTTGTGAGCGCCAGCCAGGTGGGCCAGCGGGTGATGCGGCTGTTGCGGCCCTATGAATTACGACTGTTGCTTTACGATCCGTATGTGAGCGAAGAACGCGCCCGGGAAGAGTTTGGGGCCGAATTGGTGGATCTGGAGACGATGGCCAGAGAAAGCGAAGTGGTGACGATTCATGCGCCCAAGATGGATGCGACCTATCACATGTGGAATGAGACCCATTTTAAGCTGATGCAGGACGATGCGGTGTTTGTGAACACTTCTCGCGGGGCCAATATTGATGAAGCGGCATTGATCGCCGAACTGGAAAAGGGACGATTTTTTGCATTTCTGGATGTAACCGATCCAGAACCTGCCGCAATGGATAGTCCATTGCGCAAGCTGGATAATGTGATTTTGACGCCCCACATGGCCGGGATGCAGTCGTACCGTCTTGGAGCTCGAAAGGTGGAGGAATTGCGGCGGTGTTTTGCGGGTGAGGAACAGCTTTTTCAAGTGACACGAGATATGCTGGATCGGCTGGCATAGACGGGTTTATGCTGCTTGAGTGTGTTCTCGGAGCCACCTGGTCAGGTCCGGTTCTTTCAATTTTCCGCTGGCGACATGGAGCATAAAGTCCACTACTTCGGGTTCCGTGGCGACGATGCGGAGGCCGTTTAGTCCGAGGAAAACATACATCACCTGAAATGCCGTACGCTTGTGACCGTCTATAAAAGGGTGGTTATTGGCCAGGCCCATTCCATAGGCCGCTGCCAGTGCACAAAGATCGGAGGTGGCATCGTAATGCCAGCGGGTGGGGGCTCGCTGCAACGCAGATTCCAGCAAGTCCTGGCTGCGGATTCCTAAAGATCCCCCGTGCTGACGGACCTGATCGGTGTGAATTGCAAGCACGATGGCCTGGTTGATCCATCGGGGTTCAACGCGCTCTGCACTCATTTGGCAAGCTCACGCATGGCATTGCGATAGGTTCGTGCTCCTTCTTCATAAACACGCATTGCCTCATTAAATGTTGGGTCAAAGGGGATCATGAGGATGCCATCATCGACCTCGATAAGGTGGACTGTATCTCCCTCCGTCAATTGGAAACGCTCAAGCATAGGCTTGGGAATGGTGGTTCCAGACGAGTTGCCAATGGCGCGAATTTTTGTTTCTTTGGTCATGTTTCTTTCCTCGGGTTTGTGATAGCCGATTATTGTATGTAGATACAAATGTAATAACATTAGTATCTGTGGGCAAGTTTCAGTACGGGTGTATTTTACGCCCTCAAACTCATCTTGGGATATATCCATGAGCCTGTATGTGATCCTGGCATTTCTTTCAGCACTGCTCTTTGGGGCCGCATACATCCGCATCTGCCGGATCTACACCATCGACATGGGCACGATTGAACTTGGATAGGGAGCATTGTATGGCGAAGACAAATGTGTTGTTTATTATAGTGGACGATTTGCGACCGCAACTGGGGTGTTATGGGGTGGACTGGGTGCATTCGCCACATATTGATGCGCTTGCAGAAGGCGGGACGGTGTTTGAACGGGCCTATTGCCAGCAGGCGGTGTGTGCGCCTTCTCGGGCCAGTGTGTTGAGCGGATGCCGGCCGGATACGACGACGATTTTTGATTTGCAGACGCCGCTCCGGTCTGTGATGCCGGATGTGGTGAGCTTGCCGGAGCACTTTAAGAACAATGGCTATGAAACGGTGTCGATTGGAAAGATTTATCATCACCGAGACGACGATCTGCAGGGATGGACCGGGATGCCGATCCAGAATCGCGGCGACTGGATGGGGCGCGGATATCTGACAGATGAGGCGATAGAGATGATCGCCCGGAGAGACGCGGGGCTTCCGGTGGATGGCTCAGTCCGGCGCGGACTGGGACCGGCATTTGAAGCGGCCGATGTGCCGGACAATGCGTATCAGGATGGGATGGATGCGGATACGGCGATTGGAGAGTTAAATCGGCTCAAGGATCAGTCGTTTTTTATGGCCCTGGGATTTCACAAGCCCCATTTGCCATTTAATGCGCCAAAAAGCTACTGGGATTTGTATGAAGCCGGGACGGTTCCTCTGGCCGAAAATCCTTATGAACCTGAAGGGGTGACCGGATATTCTCTGACAAGTTTTGGCGAATTACGAAACTATTTCGGGATGCCGAAAGAAGGGCCGGTGCCGGATGACCTCGCCCGGAAACTGGTTCACGGTTATGCGGCCTGTGTGTCGTATATGGACGCTCAAGTAGGGCGCGTTCTGGCGGAATTGGAGCGTTTGGAACTGGACAAAAATACGGTTGTGATTCTCTGGGGCGACCATGGGTGGAAGCTGGGCGAGCATGGAAGCTGGTGTAAGCACACGAATTTCGAGATCGACGCCCACGCGCCTATGTTGATTCGGGCACCTGAGATGAAGGCGGGTCAGCGAACATCTGCGCTGTCAGAATTTGTGGATATGTATCCTTCACTTTGCGAATTGTGTGAGATCGAAGTGCCCGGTCATCTGGAAGGAAAAAGCTTTGTGCCACTGCTGGAAGATCCAGGGCGAACGTGGAAACGGGCGGCTTTCAGTCAGTATCCAAGGCGTGGAGTGATGGGGTATACGATGCGGACGAATCGATTCAGATATACCGAATGGCAGGATCGCCAGACGGGAGAAGTGAAAGCCCGAGAGCTGTATGACCACAGTCGGGATGCACAGGAAAATGTGAATGCTGTTGAGAAGGATACGTATGTGAATGCGATTCGGGAGTTGGAGCCGCTAATGAAGGCAGGATGGCAGGAGTTGATATAAGTTTTTCTTCACTCAAACAATTGGATGCATAAAGCCCGTTCTGATTTTTCAGGACGGGCTTTGAGGTTGGGATTATCCGTCCCGATTGGCCAGTACATCCTTTTCGTAAGCCTCCATTTCGTCAATCCAGGAGGTGCCGATCGGTACATCGGCCTTCAGGCAAAGCATGTCCCAGACGGCGGAGAAGGGCATGGTTTTCATTTCTTCCATCAGGGCCAATTTTTGGGCTCCCTTGCCTTCCAATTCCAGTTCCTGGAGGAAAGCGGAGGGGTCGACCAGGCCATAGAGGATGGCTTTGCGGGTGGC
>JAPUJS010000118.1 GCA_027296045.1 bacterium
CCAGCCTCTGAGGTTTATTTTGTTGGCTTCAAATTCAAGCTTGTGTTGTCAGGAGGACTTCGAAATGTCTCCACCGGTTTTGGAACGCAAAGATGTGCCAAAAGAAAGCACCTGGAATGCCGAGTCTGTGTTTGAATCGTGGGATGCCTGGCAGGAAGCGTTTGAGGCCGTGGCTTCGGAAGTGTCTTCTCTAGGCAAGTTTTCCGGCAGGCTGAGCGAAGGACCCTCGGTTCTGGCAGATTGGTTTGACGTGCTGTTTGGGTTTTACAGAAAGCTGAGTCGGGTGGGCATTTATGCGCATATGTCTTCTACTGTGGATATGAACGATTCGGTTGCAAAGGAAAAGCAGGTTCAGATTTCCGGGCTGTTTGGGAAAGTTGGCGCTACGACGGCGTTTGCAGAGCCTGAGATGCTGGAGATTGGAGAGACCTTATTGGAATGGGTGGACCAGGAACCCCGGCTGGCCATTTACAAACATTATTTTGACGATTTGCTTCGGGAGAAGGCACACGTTCGTTCGGCGGAGGTCGAAGAGATTTTGGGGATGTTGCACGAACCGTTTTCCGGGGTTTCGCGGACGGCCACCGAACTGACCAATACGGATTTGAAATTTTCGGACGCGGTGGACGGCAGCGGCGAATCCCACCACGTGGGCCAGACCACGGTGCCGCCGACAGGAATACAGAGCCCGGACAGAGAGTTGAGACGTACGGCCTGGGAGCATTTTTGCGATGCTCATTTGGCGATGAAGAATACTCTGGCCAGCAATTATATTACGCACGTCAAGCAGCAGGTTTTTCATGTTCGGGTGCGCGGGTATGATTCGGTGCTTGAATCAAGGCTTTCTCCTTTTAACGCGCCTGTGGAGGTGTTTCACAACCTGATCGATGTGTTCCAATCGAACCTGTCTACCTGGCACCGATATTGGGAGGTGAAACGCAAGCTTTTGGGTGTGGAGACGCTTCATCCCTATGATATCTGGGCGCCGATTGTGGAGCAAGAACCGGAAGTGGATTATCAACAGGCCGTAGACTGGCTGTGTGAGGGGATGGCACCCCTGGGCGAGGATTATGTGGGTGTGCTTCGGCGGGGTTGCCTGGAAGAGCGGTGGGTGGATTATGCGGAGAACGTGGGGAAACGCCAGGGGGCAGCAGCATCGGCTACTCCCGAGACGTCTCCGTTTGTGTTTATGTCTTATAACAATACTTTGATGGCGATGAGTGTGCTGGCTCACGAAATGGGGCACGCAATGCACGGCTATCGTTTCAATCAGGTGCAGCCCGATGTGTATAAAGGGATGCCAGGTTCGATGGTGGCGGAGACGCCTTCGAATTTTAATCAGGCTTTAACGCGGGCTTATTTGATGGACATTAAAGGGGACGATCCGACGTTTCAAATGGCGCTGATCGATGAAGCGATGTTTAATTTTCACCGTTACTTTTTTATTATGCCAACCCTGGCCCGATTTGAGTGGGAGGTCTACAGCCGGGCGGAAGCGGATCAGCCACTGAGTGCCGATATCTTAAACGAAATGATGGCAGATCTTTTTGCAGAGGGATACGGGGAGTCGCTGGTGGATGATCCGGAGCGTACGCAAATTACGTGGGCTCAGTTTGGGCACCTGTACAGCCCATTTTATACGTTTCAGTATTCGATTGGGATTAGCGCTGCGCACGCCCTGGCGGTGGATGTGCGGAACGATGTGGGAGATGCACGGCAGAATTATCTGGCGTTTTTGGAGGCCGGTTCCTCACGTTATGCGATGGATTTGTTTGAACTGGCCGGGGTGGATATGACATCGCCGGAGCCGGTTGAGAAGACGTTTGGGGTGTTGTCGAATCTGGTAGATCGGTTGGAGAAGCTGGCCGATTAGGCGATCCTGGAGTATAGAGAAGAAAGGACGCGGTTATGGATCGAAAACCCAATATTCTGTTTTCTATGAGCGACGACCAGCGGCACGACTGTATGGGATGTGCCGGACATCCGTTTATCGATACCCCAGCGATGGATCGGCTGGCCGAAGAGGGGGTACGATTTGCCAACGGGTTTACGGCCGTGCCACTTTGTGCGCCGAGCCGGGCGAGTCACCTGACGGGTGTTTATCCGCACGTTCATGGGGTGGCTCACAATAAGCGCCGGATGAATCTCGGGAAACTGACCTGGCCAGAGGCGTTGCAAGAAGCGGGCTATCGGACGGGGTTTGTTGGGAAGATTCACTACGGTGGTACGGGCAGTGTGGAGCAGGGATTTGATCGCTGGGTGAGTTTTCCGGGCCAGGGTGCATACAACGATCCGGTGTTCAATGTGGACGGGGAGCGAGTCGAGCGGGAAGGGTATCACACGGATTTGCTGGCGGAGTATGCGCTTGATTTTTTGAGCGAGGAGGACGACCGGCCCTGGGCATTGTGTTTGTGGTATAAAGCACCTCATGCCCCCTTCACGCCTCCCGAACGCTATCGAGATGTGTATGCCGATGCAGAACCCCCCCGACCTGCGACGCTGGGCGCATCTCGGGAGGGGAAGGCGTTGAGCGTTCAAAATGGAGAGGGACCCGGGTGTACGGACGACTGGTATCCGGACGGGGTGTTTCAGGCCAAAAAGACGTGGGACGTGTTTATGCGGGATTATGCCCGGACGGTGCGAGGAAACGACGACGCGTTGGGGCGGGTGCTGGAGAAATTGGACGAGATGGGGAAGGCGGAGAATACGCTGGTGATTCACACGTCGGATCACGGGTTTTTTAACGGGGAGTTCGGGCTGGGGAATAAGCGGTGGATGTACGATCCGTCAATTCGGGTGCCGTGTCTGGTGCGGTATCCGGCCTGGACGGCGCAATCCGGACGGGTAGCCGAAGATCTGGTGTTGAGTTTGGATTTGCCGGCAACGATTATGGACGCGGCCGATCTGGGTGTCCCGGATCATTATCAGGGGAAGAGTTTGAAGCCTTTGCTGACCGGCGAGGGCGATTGGGACCGGGATGCGGTATTTATGGAGTATTTTTACGATGCGCCCTTTGTGGCCTATCCCAGTATGCAGTGTGTGCGGACGGCGACGGAGAAATTGATCCGGTATCTGAAGGACGGGGAACGGGATGAGTTTTACGATCTGGCTGTTGATCCGGACGAACGCCAGAACCGTATCGATGACCCGGCCTGTGCCGAACAGGTGGCGATGATGCGCAAGCAATTGGATATGGAGAAAGGCCGGTTCAACTATGTGGTTCCAGATTTGACGGTGGAATACGAGGGTTATCAGAAGTTCTGAGAAAGGATTTCCAGTTCGCGCTCCTATGACCAGACGATCACTTCATTTCGGGTAATTTTAAACGAAGTGCCCAGGGGTTTTGACAGAATGTCGATGGTTTCGACAATCGGGCCACCTTCCTGGCTTTTTGTGGATACGAGTTGGGGCTGGCCCTTTTCGTTGCGCCAGATTGGGGCGAAAGAGACTTTGCTCAGTTTCTTTTCTTTGACGGCGCAGTGGATGAGCAGGCCTTCGGGGTGTCGGGCTTTCATTTTTTCCCAGCCGAACATGAAATTGCCCAGGCTGTAGAAGATGGCTTTGTTTTTGTAGACTTCGACGCCCTGGGGCACGTGGGGGTGGTGACCAAAGACCAGGTCGGCCCCGGCGTCGATGGCGGCATGGCCGATGGTGGTCTGGTAGTCGGCAAGTGTCTGACTTCCCGAAACGCCCCAGTGGCAGGAGAGGATGAGGATGTCGACCTGCGTTCGGAGTGCCCGGACATCTTCTTGCATCTCGGCCAACTCTTTTTTGTCCGGCCAGGAATGAATAATGGGGTCGGCGCCCGGCATTTCCAGGGCACGGGTTCCGGGCTGGTAGGCGGTGTGGCCTTTGATGGTGGCCACGCCCGGTTGGTTGGTTTCGGCAGCGTGACCGGTTGGCCAGAAGACGGAGGTGTAGGATAGGAGGCCGAAGCGGGTGCCCCGGCATTCGACAATGGCGGGCGTTCGGGCGGTTTTCCGATTTTTGCCGGCACCTGCGTGGGCAATGCCGAGACGGTCGAGGTGGGAGAGGGATTCCAGGACGGCTTCGGCACCAAAGTGGACGTTGTTGGCACAGCCCATCGCGTCGAATCCGGCGATTCCCAGGCCTTCGGAGGCGGATCGGTCGGCGTGGAACCAGCCGCGTTTGTAGGGGATTTCGACGCTGGGGTCGGCATAGCAGCCTTCGCAGTTGGCAAAGCGGAGGTCGGCATTGTCGAACGTGTTCTGGACGAGGGCAAAGGGGAGATTGGGGTCGGTTACGTTTCGGAGGTTGACGTCGCCTACGAGGATGACGGAGAGTGTGTTGTCGTTGAGGCCTTGCCACATAGCGTATCTCCAGATATGGAAAGCGGGCATCCGATTCATTCGGATGCCCGCGCTGGGTTAGGGTCAGGCAGATTATCTGGCTTCGACAATCCAGTCCTGGCTGGCCAGGGGGGTGACCCCGTGGGTAGATTCTCGGAGGGTCTGGATTTCGCTTTCGGTGATGGGCGTGAAATTTTGAGCGATCTCCACGGCCATCTGGAAGAGGCCCGGGTCTCCGGGCGGGACGGCGGCGGTGATGGATTGCGAAAGTGTGAAACGCAGCACCAGGTCAGCCAGGTCGCGATCGTCTACCGGTTCATACCAGCAGCGGTCGTAGGGTCGGGGCTGGCCTTTTTCAATCCGTCCCCGGGCAAGGGCTTTGAGGGCCATTCGCCCCATGTTTTTGGATTCGGCTTTTTCGAGGACGTCGGGACCCCATTGGACTTCCAGGAAGTTGACCCAGTTGAACGGGAAGAGGATGGAGTCGAAGTCAAACTGGTCCATCAGGGCCAGGGCGACCGTGTCGGAGTGGGCGGAGAAGCCGAGGTAGCGGACGAGGCCTTTTTCGCGTGCCTCGACAAAGGCTTCGAGGGCACCGCCAGGACCGAGGATCTGTTCGTAATCTTCCCAGCTTTTCACGCCGTGGAGCTGGTAGAGGTCGAAGTGGTCGGTGCGGAGCAGCTTCAGGGAGTTTTGAAGTTCGGCTTCGGCACCGGCTTTGTCCCGTTTTCCGGTTTTGCAGGCCAGGAAAACATCGTTCCGATAGGGTTCGAGCGCAGGGCCCAGGCATTCTTCGGCATTGCCGTAGGTAGGGGCGACGTCGAAGTAGTTGATACCGCTGTCGATTGCATTGCCAACCAGCCGGCTGGCTTCGTCTGGAGGCGTATCTTTGACCACAATGCCGCCGAAACCGATGATGGAGAGTTGATCGTCTTTATTTCCATAAGGACGTTTATCCATAGGGTCCTCCTTCTATTTTGGTTGACAGGTGATCCGTGTGAGGTCTATAATACGCAAAAGTTTTGGAGATGTCATTAGATATTTTAGGGAGGTCATCATGTCTGAAAATGTGACGCACACCGGTATTCTGGACGATTGTTTTCGGTTGATGCTGGCATCCAAGATCTGCACGCACAGGCGTTGAAGATGGGCTATGGCTATTTGTGTGCAGCCAGCGAATTCTTTTCCAGCGATATGACACCCGAGACGTTGACCGAACGACTGGATATTGGAAAAAAAGGGCGAGATGGAAAGAGTGTGTAGGAAAATCACCACTTGCAAGTAAATTCTGTCCTGCGGTTTGGGGTGCTAAAGGTATCAGGGATGCTGGGCTTTATCCCGCCCAGCCAGATCAAGGAGTTTGCCAGTGAAAATTTTATTACCTACCCATATGGAAGATCAGTACGTGGAGCAAGTTCGGGCGGTGTCAAATGAGGTGGAGGTGATTCAGGGGAAGTCGGATGAGGAGGTCCTGGAGGTGATGCCGGGGGTGGAGGTGGTGCTCGGGTCGCTGAGCCGGGAGATGTTTTTGCGGGCAGAACGGCTCCGATGGTTTCAGACCACCAGTGCGGGTGTGGACAGGTACATGTATCCCGAATTTGTGGAGAGCGGGGTGATCTTGACCAGTTCCAAAGGCACTGTGGGGGTACAGTTGTCGGAGCAGGCGATGGCGCTGCTGTTGGGGTTGACCCGGGGGATTGGCACGGCGATTCGGGCGGCAAACTGGACGGCGGAGACGAAGGCGCAGATCCGGCGGGAGGCCTGGGACTTGAT
>JAPUJS010000119.1 GCA_027296045.1 bacterium
GGAATGCGCTATGATGGGCGTTCCAAACGGATTTATGAAAGGCTACAAAGTAGGCTGCCGGGTAGGTGGCGTCAAGGCAAATCAGAAAGGTAGGTCCCTTATGGCCGTTACAAGCGATTCTCAAACCGCTGCGATTCTGGAGCAGGACCGAAACCATGTCTGGCATCCCATGCTTCAGCATCGGGTGTTGGAAGAACAAGATTTGATGGTGATTGTGTCGGCAAAGGGATGTACAGTCGTGGATGGAGAAGGCAATGAATATCTCGACGGATATGGGGGGTTGTGGAATGTCAATGTGGGCTACGGTCGTCCAGAGATTGCCGATGCGGTGTATGCGCAGATGCAGAAGATTTCGTATCTCTCCCAAATCCATGTCAACCAGCCTGCCGCTGAATTGGCCGCCCGTCTGGCAGAAATTTTACCTGGAGATTTGAATCATTTCTTTTTTTGCAACAGTGGTTCAGAGGCCAATGAGTCGGCCTTGAAGATTGCAAGGCAGTATGCACAGCAGACGTTTCCGGGCGAAAATCGGTATAAGATTATCGCTCGCTATCAGGGCTATCACGGGTTCACATTTGGGGCGATGTCTGCAACTGGTCAGGTGTCGCGAAAGAAGAAGTTTGGTCCGCTGGTACCGGGGTTTCTCCATGTGGAGCCGCCTCTCCATGGAATCAATAATGCCTCGGAGTTCGAGCGCGTGATTGAGCGAGAGGGGCCGGAGACCGTGGCGGCAGTGATTTTAGAACCGGTGATTGGTGGGGGTGGCGTTTTGGTACCGCCGGATGACTATTTGCCGCAGGTGAGGGAGATTTGTGATCGCTATGGGGTTTTGATGATTCTGGACGAGGTGATCACGGGATTTGGGCGTACCGGCAAATTGTTTGCCTGCGAGCACTGGGGGGTCGTGCCGGATATGATGTCGATTGCGAAGGGAGTGTCGAGCGGGTATTTGCCACTTGGGGCCTGTGCCGTAACTCCCAAGGTGTTTGATGCTTTTCTGGGAGATCCAGAGGAAGAGAAAGAGCTGTCTCAGGTTGCGACTTACGGCGGCCATCCTGTATGTTGCGCAGCTGCGCTTGCAAATCTGGATATTTTGTTGGGCGAGCGACTCTGGGAAAATTCGGCTGAGGTTGGCGCTTATCTTTTGGATCAGTTGAAGGGACTGGATTCTCCATTTATCGGAGAAGTACGGGGGAAGGGGTTGATGCTGGCTGTTGAGATGGTGGATGAAAGCGGCGAGATGCTGGATGCAGAGCGGACTGCACAGGTTCAGGCGGGAATTAAAGAAAGTCGAGTGCTGGTGGGCCGAATGAGCCATGTGATGGCAGGACCGGAGAGTATATTTATGCTGTCGCCACCTCTCATTTTAACGGAAGAAGAAGCAGATCAGATTGTTGCCGCATTTCGGAATGGGCTGATCAAGATTTCATAAACCAGAAGGCGTATGATTATGAAAACAATACAGGAGGTAACACTGGTTGCTGGAGAAACCGTTGAGGTTTCTTTTCAAGGAGTGACAGCATGAAGTATCAAACTTTGGGGCAAACTGGTTTGCAGGTTTCAGAAGTCGGGCTGGGCGCGTACCCCATTGCCAGGCAGCAGCAGCGAGGGGACGGATCGATTGAAGTCTGGACAGGTGCCAGCGATGACGAGTCGATTGCACTGATTCATCGGTGCGAGGAACTGGGCGTTAACTTGCTGGATTCGGCCGAAGGGTATGGCGCCGGACACAGCGAAGAACTGGTTGGCCAGGCGTTGCAGGGGCGGCGGGACAAGTGGGTTATTGCGACTAAGGTGCAACCCAATCGGGGGATTGATAAAGATCAGCCCGATGAAGATGCTGTTCGAAAGCGCATTGTCGAGGCGTGTGAGGCCAGCCTTCAGCGGATGCAGACCGACTATATAGATGTTTATCAGCTCCACTCGATTCCGCATGACTGGGCCATGTCTGCGGTGATGGAGACGCTGGCAAAGCTGAAGGCGGACGGCAAGATTCGGTGGTACGGTATTTCAACCAACAATCGAGAGGCAATTGATCGGCTTCGGGAATTGGGACCGATTGACGTGTTACAGATCGGATATAATTTATTGGAGCGGAGCGCCGATGAATTGCTGCACTGGGCAAAGACGGAAAATATCGGAACGCTCATCCGCGTGCCCCTGGCCAAAGGGCAACTGACGGGTAAGTACTTTGGAGAAAATGCCGAACAGATTCCCGAAAACGATCTCCGCTATGAACGGTTTCAACGGCCCGAAGTGCAGGATGGATTGAAAAAATTACCACAGCTCCTGTTCTTGCAAACACCCCAGCGAACGATGGCACAGGCCGCCCTCCGATTTGTCCTGGATCATCCAGGCGTGTCGTGTGTGATCGCAGGGGCAAAAAACCGCCAGCAGGTAGAAGACAATACCGCCACTTCTAAACTCCCCCCTTTAAACGAAGAAGAACTGACGAAAGCTTTACCCATTGCAGACACAGTCGGCACGGCCAGATGGAGCGGCTAAGCACAGGAGGAGAAACATTGGGTGGTGTGTGGACGGGATCTGTGGCCCTCTTTGGAAAGGGGATAGAGAAGGGTTTCGTGGCCCTTCGTGATCCAGCACACAAGGAGACATAAATGAAGATTACCGCTTTAAAAACATTTGTCGTCCCTCCTGCAGGCAATTTTTTTGTCAAGGTAGAAACGGACGAAGGTCTCTATGGCATCGGTGAAGCAGGATTGAAACGCCGGGGCGCGGCCATTGGAGAAGTGATCCGCTCCTTTTCACCAGACGTCATTGGACAGGATCCTTTTCGGATTGAGTATCTGTGGCAGGTGATGTTCCGGGGCGGATTTTTCCCGGGTGGGGTTGTGCAAAGTGCGGCCGTCAGCGCGGTGGATATCGCGCTGTGGGATTTGAAAGGGAAGGCGCTGGGCGTGCCCGTTTATGAATTGCTTGGAGGGCGAACCCGAGACAAAGTGGTTTGCTACCCGCATGTGGGAGGCAGAAATCGGATCGATTCCCTGGTCGAAGGGTGCAGGCAAAAGGCCGAGGAGGGGTGGAAGTTTGTGCGATGGGGGATGTCCGATCCGGAAGGGGATGACGTATTCGAGCCCGCCCGGGCCGTCCGGTTTGGGATCGAGCAGGTGAAGGCGGTTCGAGAGGCACTGGGAGACGAGATGGAGATTTGTGTGGATGTGCACACCCGGTTGGATCCGGCCGCCAGTATTGCATTTTGTAAGGGCGTGGAGGCCTACCGTCCGTTTTTTGTTGAAGATCCGCTTCGCAGTGAAAATACCCAGAGCCTGCGGATGATTCGGCAGCAAACGTCTGTGCCGATTGCGGTGGGAGAACAGTTTGATAGCAAATGGAAGTTCCAGCAAGTGATCGAAGAAGACCTGATGGATTATTGCCGGGTGGACCTGTGTATTGCGGGTGGTTTGACGGAGGCCAAGAAGATTGCGGGGTGGTGTGAGACGCACTACATTTACCTGGTGCCACACAACCCGCTTGGGCCTGTATCCACGGCTGCTTGTTTACACCTGTGTTTGGCATCCTCTCTGGTTGGGGTTCAGGAATTGCCCAGGCCTCCTATGTCCTCTTTGACAGACGTGTTTCCCAAGCAGATGCCTTTTGAAGATGGTTATTTGCTGGTGCCCGAAGGGCCAGGGTTGGGCATCGAGCTTAACGAGGAGGCCCTAAAAAGTATGGCGCCTCCCGAACCCAGAACGGGTGCCGGGTTTCGGCGAGACGATGGATCGTATACAAACTGGTAAGGGAATGGTTTTGATTTTGAGATCAAGGTTCAAAGGTTGCTTTGGACCTTGATCCTGTTTTGGAGGTGGCTATGGCTTCGGAAGTTCGAATTGGGATTATCGGGTGTGCCCGTATTTTAAATGCCCATTTGCGAGGATTTAAGACGTTACAGGAGAACGGGTACGGCGATCTGTTCCGGATTACGGCGCTTTGTGCCCGAAAAGAAGAAGATGCACACCGGTTTCGGGTTCGTGGGGAGGGGCCGGGGCCCCGTCCGGCACCGGTGGACGCCCCGAACGATCCGTTAAATGCGCCCCATTCCTATATTGGTGACCTGCATCCGGATCAGGAGACGGAGGTGTTTACGGATTACCGGGAGATGTTGGAGAAGGGATCTGTGGACGCGGTCTGCATTTTGACGGGGCACGACAATCACCATAGTATTGCAATCGATGCGATGCGGGCGGGCAAACATGTGTCGGTGGAGAAACCGATGGCTATTTCAGTGAAGGCCGCTCAGCGTATGTGTGAGGTTGCAGATGAAACCGGAAAGGTTTTGAGCATTGACGAGAATGTAAATTTCAATCCGGCAACCTGGGCAAGCCATTGGGCGGTGGACGAGGGGTTTATTGGAGCGGTCCAGATGGTGTATCGAGGCGTGATCGGATTTCGGAATTCGCGACCGGATCTGGTGGCCGCGCGAACCCCCTGGCGGCAGTCGAAGCTGGGTGCCGGAGGGGGTGTCGCGATTGATCTGGGGGTGCATCTGTTTAACGGGGTGCGAACAATTTGCGGACCGATCCAGTCTGTCCAGGCGGTGTGGCGCACCCTGGAATCCACGCGGGTGTTGATGGCCGATGATGACAGCGAAGTGGTGGATCAATTTGAAAATCAAGTGGACGATGCGTTTTTTACCAATTTTGAGTTTGAGAATGGCGCCATCGGTCATATGGCCGTTTCCCGAAGCGCCCGAGGAATCCAGATTGGTGTGCCGGGCGGCACCAATGTGTGGGGAACGCAGGGCGCGATTTCAGACGGGCAGTTATTTGATGAGGATGGTGTTTCTGAAGATGTGGAAGAACGGTTTCGACACGAGGCCCCTCAGGAACGGTTGGAGCAGGTGATGCCCAACGGCCTGACCGATGCTTTTGCCCTGGAGAATTTGAACTGGTTGCAGGCCATCCGAGACGGTACGCCGGTTCAGATGACGGGGGAGGAAGGGACGATTGATCTGGCACTGAGTTATGCCATTTTGGAATCCGGTCTTATTGGAAGGGCAGTGACGTTAGAGGAAATGTTGCGTGGAGACGTAGATGGCTATCAGCAAGAGATCAATGAGTATTATCAATTGTAGGCAAATATTCAGTGGTGGGCACAATATCTGCCCGATCAGCCGGCGGTTCAGGCCAGGAGTGACGCATGAAAATTGTGGATGTGAAAGCGATGACATTGAAGGGATATAAGGACTGGAATTATGTGAAGGTAGAGACGGATGAGGGGATTTCTGGAATCGGAGAGGCGCACCCCGGAGAAGGCATTAGCGATGCCGTTGTAAAGCGCCTGAAGCCATTGATTGTGGGGAAAGACCCGCGCAATGTAGAACCGCTTTATACCCATATGATCGACCGGACGATCGGGCAATCTTCCGGGGGAATCATGGTGGGTGCGATCGGGGGGGTAGAAACGGCACTGTGGGACGTAGCGGGGAAGGCGATCGGTGTGCCGGTCTATCAACTGCTGGGCGGGAAATATCGGGATCGACTCCGGGTGTATGCAGATGTGGGCAGAGGTCGAAACCGGACGAATACGCCGGAAGCCTGGGCAGAACGGGCGAAAGAGGGTGTGGCAGATGGGTTTCAGTCGATCAAATTTGATATCGATGGCTCGGCGAACGAGTTGCAGCACGATCCCGTGGACCGGGGGTTAAGTCTGGCGGAATTGGACAAGATGGAGGCGCTGGTGGCCGCGGTTCGGGAAGCGATTGGATACGAGATCGACCTGTGCATCGACTGCCATGGGAAATACAATGTGCGAGATGTGATTCTTCTTGCACAACGGTTGGAGAAGTTTCAGTTGATGTTTTTGGAAGATCCGGTGCCGCCAGAAAATATCGAAGCGATGGGGAAGGTGACGGCCTCGACGTCCATCCCGATCTGCACGGGAGAGTGGGTGCATCGGCGGGATGGGTTCCGGCGGTTGATCGAGACACAGGCGTGTGATATGCTACATATTGATATTTCGTCTACCGGTGGAATTTTGGAAGGAAAGAAGATCGCCGATTTGGCGGATTTGTATTATATGCCGGCGGCTTTCCACAATATTGTGTCGCCGCTCGGGATGGTGGCTTCGGCCCATGCGGCAGCGGCCGTGCGGAATTTGCACGCGATCGAATTGCCGTATCATGCAGACCAGGTTGATTGGCGGTGGGAGTTGGTGGATTCGGGGGAACCGCTGATTCAAGAGGGTGAATTTGTGCTGCCGCAGGGGCCGGGACTCGGGGTTTCTTTTAACGAAGATTTGGCGCGAGAACACCTGAAGGAAGGCTACAGCTTCTTTTAATGGGCTAGAGGTCGTTTAATCGAAAGGGGCAGGATTATGAAGTTGGGTTTGTCGACATTGCTGTTTCGAGATCGACCGCTGAACGGCGATTTGCTGCGGAATTTACAGGAGGCAGGGATTGAGTCGATTGAACTGACAGATTACCATCCCGGGTTTTCTTTTGCAGATGTGGGATTTTTTGCGGACTTCGGGGCAACACTGAAGGCGCTAGAGCTCCATCTGAATTCCCTGCACATTCACCTGGAAAAATTCGATTCTGAATTCGACCTGGCGTCCCGGGTACATCAGGAGAAGACCCGGGCGGCCTATCGGGATGCCGTGGATGTGATGGTGGCGCTGGGGGGAGGGATTCTTGTGACACACGATATCCGGATTCCCGAGCCCGAGGATGAGGCCTATGGCGAGAAACGGGGTGCCTTTTTGGACAACCTCGGCACGGTGGCAAACTATGCCGAGCCCAGAGGCGTACGGTTTGCAATTGAGAACACATCGCGTGGGTATACCCGCGAGCCGGGCCGACTGATCGGACTGATGGACGATTTAGGGGCGCCGAATGTGGGTGTGGTGATCGATACGGGGCACCGGAACCTGGTGGGGGATCCGGTTGAGGCCCTGCAGGCCCTGGCGCCCCATCTGATCACGCTGCACATTCACGATAACCACGGCGAACAGGACGAGCACCTCCTGCCGGGATTGGGCGACATCGCCTGGAAGGAGGTGGTTCAGGCGCTTCGGGATGGGGGATACAACGGGGTGTTTATGTACGAGCTGAACCGGCCGGAGGACCTGGGCGAGGTGTGTGAAAATTTCAAGAGGCTGGGCGTGCGAAATACATAGGGATCACTGTTATCCAGATGTTGTGGCACAATGCGTTAGGAAGACCAACCCGCACTTCGGCCGGCGGCATTGCGCATAGCGTCCAGGTTTTTGCGCTCTGCGCTCTGCCATCTCTTATCTTTCCTGATCGGGGTTTTGCGCACAATTGATAAATGTGTTATAAGGTCCAACCTGGTTGCACAGCTTATTCCACTTTGATACGCCGCAGCAAGTCCTCCGCACCGTCGATATTGAAATTGGCGGCCAGTTCCCGCAGTTGAGCAACCAGAATATCAGGACCACCCTGGTCCGCAAGATGGTCGATCTGATCGCGAAGCTGGGTAATGCTGTGCATCTTAGTGGCCGCCACGAAACCTTCATGTAAATCGGCTGGAATCGTCATGGAGGACCAGTCGACGTCTTCTGTTTCTGTATCTAACGAATCAGGAGACGTGCTTTCAGCCTTATCGAACACAATATTTAGATGTTTTTCAAGCGCGGCATAGATCTCGCCAGCCTGAACGGGTTTGTTAATGAAGTCTTCAAAGCCCATGTCGAGATAGCGTTTGCGCTGGTGGTCAAACACGGAAGCAGTGACAGCAAGGAGGTGTGTGGCATTGCGCCCGAATTCTTCAAGGACATGTTTCAACATCTCCGGACCGTCCATCACGGGCATGCGAATGTCGATAAACACAATGTCGGGCATTTTCTCACGCATATCCTTCAGAGCGATTTCACCGTTTTCTGCGGTGCGCACATTCACACCAATGCGCGAGAGCAAGCCTGTCAGCACGTCTCGATTTGCTTGTATGTCATCGACCACAAGCGCATCCACCGTGCATCCACCAGCGAGTTTTTCCACTTTCGTCCAATCGCGTAGATCCTGACTTTGCACAGGATCCTGTGCGGGCGATAAAGGCACAGTGACCAAAAAACACGACCCTTTGCCGATTTCGGATTCAAGGAACACACCCCCATTCATAAGGGTCACGTGCCGTTTAGAAATGGCCAGTCCCAATCCGGTGCCACCCATTTTCTGACCGGCTTCATCCTGCTGGAAAGGTTCAAAAATAGAGGCGTGTTTTTCAGACGCAATCCCAGGACCCGTATCCATAATCGCAAACTCATAAAGGTTTGTGTCCTCTGAGCTCTGCCCGACCTCGTCCGTCCCTTCTGACTCCGAACCTCCTACCTCCTTCCCATTTCCCACTTCGCGCTCCGCAATCTGCACTTCTTTCACCCGCAGCCGAACCTCACCTTCTTCCGTAAACTTCACCGCATTGCCCAGCATATTGATCAACACCTGACGCATCTTGCCTTCGTCCCCATGCACTTCTGAATGTGTAATATCGGTTTCTATATGCCAGTCGAGATCCTTCTGACTGCACCGGATCTCAAACATACGGCTGATGCCATCGAGCATATCGTCGAGATCAAAATCAACAGGATTGAGTTCCTCTCGGCCAGCTTCAATTTTGGAGATGTCGAGCACATCGTTGATCAACCCAAGCAGGTGATGACCGCTTTTGCCAATGGTTTCCACCGCCCGGCGCTGGTCGGCGTGGAGGCGCTGGTCTCCGTCGAGAATTTGCGCATATCCCAAAATGGCGTTCATCGGCGTGCGGATTTCGTGACTCATATTGGCCAGAAACACACTCTTGGCACGATTGGCTCTCTCGGCTTCTTCCTTGGCCTGGCGCA
>JAPUJS010000012.1 GCA_027296045.1 bacterium
TCCAAAGGAGACTGTCGCATGAAAATCACCAACATCGAAGTTATCCCCATTGCCATGCCGCTGGCCGAACGGTATAACAACCACCACGGCCGCACCCGGATGTACGATATCGACCAGCACGTCGTCGTCAAAATCCATACCGACAACGGCCTGGTGGGCTACGGAGACTACGAAGACCGTCCCACCATCACCGATGCAGAAATCGAACCCCTCATCGACCGGAACCCGTTCGATTTCCTCCACAACGACTTTAATCTGGCTCTTGGAATGGCCCTCTACGACGTGATGGGCAAATACCTGGAAGTGCCGGCCTATAAGCTCATGGGCCAAAAGGTACACGATGCGGTCCCTGTAGCCGCCTGGACCCGCCCCTGTCCGCCCGATATTTTTGCAGAAGAAATCCAAAGGGCCGCCGATCAGGGATATCGCATCTTCAAGATGCACACCAACGAAAAATACGACGTCATTGAGCAAACCCGGGCGGCCACCGAGGTTGCTCCTCCGGGGTTTAAAATTCACTGGGATTGCAACCACAATCGCACTATGGCCGGGATTCTCCCCATTATCAACGAGTTTGAGCGCAACTACCCCATTGTTGGCTACATCGAAGATCCCATTCGGTGGGAGGACATCGACGGGTGGCGCACCTTAAGACAGAAAACCAACATCCCGGTGATTATGCACAACGCCCAGTTGGGCGGCCTGCAGGAAGTCATCCGGGGCGTTGCCGACATCTACATGACCGGTGGGGGAATTGGCAAAACCCTGATGGCCGGCTATGCCTATGCCAAGGCAAACATCCAGTGCCTGATCCAGCAATCGGGAAACACCCTTATGAAAGCCCTGACCCTGCACCAGGCAGCCGTTCTGCCCACCGCCACGGCGCACATCATTACCCTGGACGACCAGTTTGAGGAGGATATCACAACGGAAAAAATCCCTGTCGTCGAGGGCTTTTCGCGCGTACCCGAAGCCCCGGGCCTGGGAGTCGAAGTGGACGAAATAGCACTGGCTCAGGCAGCGCAGCGCCAACACATTCCACAGGTCACTTTTGTCGGCGTCCTGCATTTCCCCAATGGGAACAAAATCTACACCCTTGGAGATCCGAACGTCGAACGCTTGACTGGCTTTGAGGAGGGCAATATCCCTGGCATTCAATTTGAACGATGGGAAGATGACGGATCGACCGAATTCAAGCAGATGTATGACCGCGTACAGAAAGAAGGCCCTGTTGCGAGTTAGAACAACCGGATGTTTGCCACCGATACCCTGCACATGCGGCCCTCGACCTTCTGCTCCATTGTCGGAACGCCCCCGATGGTGGACTATATTTGATCGGCCGGTCTGTCAAAACACGCCTACGAGCGGATTACCCGGAAAAACGCAGAGAAAGTCTTCAGAATCTGACTTCAGGAGAGTGACAAAATGGATCACCTTCGAATTGGCCTGGCCGGCCTTGGTCACGGCCAAACGCTCTTAGGGGCAAACCGCCCGGAAAATGCCGACCTGCCCTTGCGGGTGACGGCGCTGTGCGATGCGAACCCTCAAAAGCTGGACGCCATCGGAGTAGAATACGAGATCCAGAATACAACAACCGATTTTAGCGAACTGGTCTCCCGGAAAGACCTTGACATCATCGGCATCTACACACCGGGGCCGCTGCACGCCGACCAGATCCTGGCTGCCCTGGATGCCGGTAAGCACGTCATGGTCACCAAATCGATGGTCTATACTATGGAAGAGGCCGAACGCGTAGTCGAAGCGGTTGATCGGACGGGCCTTGTGCTTCTGGTCACCCAGACCATGCGCGGGCGCTACGATTTTATGGCGGCCAAACACGCATGCGATGCTGGAGAGATCGGAGACCTGTTTATGGCCGAGGCCCACTATGTGCACGACCTGCGCCCGGTCTATGATTCTTCTCCCTGGCGAATCCACATGCCCCAGGATCTGATTCTGGGTGGGGCCTGCCACCCCATTGACCTGCTTCGCTGGTTTATGGGCGACATCGAGGAAGTGCATTGCTATGGCCTGCACGGCGGCGTCTCGAAAGACTATCCTCAGGAAGATAACTTTGTGATCAACGTGCGCTTCAAGAGTGCTAAAATTGGACGCGTCGCAAATTTTCTGGGCGTGATTCATCCTCACGGTGTCCCAATGAACAGCCTCACGGTTTACGGCACCAGAGGAACCATAGTGGACGGGAAAAAACGCGTGGACCGAGACGGTCTTCTTCCTGCTCGCACCCAGATGACCGAGTTTCCGGACGCACGAGGACACTACAGCGAAATGATCGTGATGCTTCACCACATGGCCGACTGTGTTTTGAAGGGAGAGACACCGTGGGTAGGTGTGCGTGAAGGGGCCCGCATCGTATCGACAGGACTTGCCTGCTGGGAGTCTTTGCGAACAGGCAAGCCGATCACAGTCAGAAATGAGTTTTGAAAATCACCCCATCCGCTAAAGGAGCGTATACTAATGTATCCCAACCCCCTCAAGAAAAAACTCCAGGCCGGTGAAATTGTCCTGGGCACAAGCCTCCCTCTTCCCAGTTCGCTGCTGGCCGGCATGATCTCCGAGGCTGGGCCCGATTTCGCCTGGATCGACACCGAACACGCACCCTATGGTACGGAGGCGCTGGATGCGATCCCGGCCCTTCTTCGCCAAAAGGGTGTGGCCCCCATGATCCGGGTTGCCTGGAATGATCCCGCCCTGATCAAGAAAGCCTTCGACGTCGGCGCTGTTGCCGTTATGGTTCCCCAGGTTGATACAGCCGAAGAAGCCGCAAGAGCTGTGCAATTTGCCAAATACCCTCCTGAAGGCAAACGGGGCCTTTCCCCGATGTGGACCCGAATTGCGGGAGAAGATTGGAACCACGTCATCAAGACAGCCAACGAAGAAACGGTGCTCATTGTACAGTGTGAAAGCCAGCAGGCCTTTGACAATATCGACAAAATCAAGCAAGTACCCGGCATCGATGTCATCCTG
>JAPUJS010000120.1 GCA_027296045.1 bacterium
TCCTCTGCCTCCTCCTCTTTGTCCCGGCCGTTTATATCATCTATCTGGGCATCACCCGCATCGTGGTCGAAGGCGGCCTAATCTTTGTCCGCCCTCCCCTTCTCCCCCAGTCCTTTGCCATCTTTTCCCTGGGCACCACCACACAGGTCACACTCACCCCACTCACCTCGATGGCCCTCAACTACGGCTGGTTCAGCGATATCAAAGCCACCTTCATTGTCGCCGTTGCCCATGCCTCCAAAATGATCGACCGCGCCCGTGTCGGCCGCAAAGCCATCCTCCTGGCCGTCCTGGCCTCTCTGGCGATGGCGCTTACTTGCTCGGTCGGTTACACCATCTATATGGGCTACAAAATCGGCGCCTACAACATGGACCGCTGGCTCTTTCAATCTGCAGGTCGTCTCCCCTTCACCAACATCGCTTCCAAGCTCCGAAACCCCTTCGACCCCGATTTTCAGCGCCTCGCCTTTATGGGCATCGGCGCCACCGTCATGGCCGGCCTCACCTTCTTGCGCTACCGTTTCACCTGGTGGCCCCTCGCTCCCCTGGGCTATCCCATTGCCGGTGTCCAGATGGTGCGCAACACCGCCCTCACCATCTTCATCGCCTGGGCCTTCAAAGTCCTCCTCCTGAAAATTGGCGGCAATCGCCTCTATCAAAGCGCCCTGCCCTTCTTCTTTGGCCTCATGATTGGCTTCTACACCGGCCTGGGCATTGCCTGGATCGTCGATTTCTTCTGGTTCCCCGGCGGACAGGGACATTATCTTTACGGTGTATAAAAACAGGAGCACAATATGGCAATATTAGGCGCGTGTGTCGCCGTTATCGAATCCGGAAAAATTCTCCTCACCCAACGCGAAGACTTTGAAGTCTGGTGCCTGCCCGGCGGCCACGTCGAATCCGGTGAATCCGCCGCTCAGGCCGCTGTCAGAGAAGCCTTTGAAGAAACCGGACTCAAAGTCGAACTCACACAACTGATCGGTGTTTATTTTAGAAACCGAGGGGATGACGGCATACACATCTTCTCTTTTCTCGCCAAACCCGTGGGCGGCGTTTTAAAACCCCAACTTGGCGAAGTAATCGATGTCCGATATTTCGACCCCAACGACCTTCCCGACGTCCTGTTCTGGGGCCAACGCCAACGCATCCAGGATGTCTTGGACAACTTGGGTGGAAGCGCGTTTCGCACCCAAAAAATCCACTGGCCCTTTGAAGAAAACCGGACCCGTCAGGAAATCTACGACCTCCGAGATCAGTCCGGTCTGTCTCGATACGATTTCTATGTCCAGCATTTCGGACAAGCCGGAGCAGAACAAAGCCAATCAGAAATTGGCCCGGTCGAATAACAGCTATTGATGCCAGCATATCTAAAGTGACACTGATCTCGGGGCTTTGAATACTTGAACTTTCATGCCCCGGCCCTCTCCCTGTCTCGCTCCGCTCGACGGTCCCTCTCCCACGTGTGGGAGAGGGATGTTTGAGGGTTGCCGTTCAGGCGCCCTCAGACGGGGTGAGGGCCTGAGGCGATGTATCATTAAAAACGCTAAGATCAATAAGCCTCAAGTCCCCTTTGTCCCAAAAGGCTGCAATTTGAACAAACTCCGGATCCTACAAATCGTCACCCGCCTCGCAGTGCGCGGCGTGCCCCGTCATGTCCTGGACATCGCCGCAGGTCTGGACCCAGAACGGTACGAAGTCGAAGTCATCGCTGGCCGAAGCGAACCCAACGAGGGCAGCCTCTGGGAAGAAGCCGAAGCCCGGGGAATCGTAACCCACCGCATCGAATCCCTCCAGCGTTCCGTCCATCCAGGTGACGACGTCAAAACATGGATCGCACTCTACCGCAAAATCAAACACGGTCGATACGACATCGTCCACACCCACATCGCCAAAGCCGGCTTCCTCGGCCGCCTGGCCGCCCGATGGGCCGGTATTCCGATCATCCTCCATACCTATCATGGAGAAATCGAAGAACTCCGGGGCCATTCTATCCAGAGCCGTATTTTTACCACCTGCGAAGCCCTTGCCTCCCGTGTTTCAAACGCCCTTGTCTCCGTAAGCCAAAACACCGCCCAAACCCTGATCACAAAAGGTATTGGCTCTCCGAACAAATATACCGTCATCCCAAACGGCATCGACCTGAAAAACTATCAACTGGATCAGATTCCAAAAATCGATATCAAAGGCACACCCCGCCTCGGTGTCATCGCCAGCCTGACCGTTGAAAAAGGCATCGACATCCTGCTCCAGAGCCTACCACCGCTTCTTGAAAATCACCCCGATTTACGCCTCTACATTCTGGGAGACGGCCCGCTCCGAGAATCCCTAAACCATCAAACCCAACAGTTAAACATCCAGAACCACGTCCACTTTTCAGGAAACGTCGAAGACGTACGTCCCTGGATCGCCGCTTTCGACCTGGTCGTCCTGCCTTCCAGACACGAAGCCATGGGCCGGTCTCTGCTCGAAGCCATGGCCATGGGACGCCCCGTCATCGCCAGCCGAACGGGTGGCATACCCGAGCTTGTTCGTCACAATGAGACCGGGATACTGGTTCCCCCCGAAGACCCCAAAGCCCTCGCACAAGCCATAGACGATCTGTTTCAAAATGACCAAAAACGTCTCACATTGGCACAATCGGGAAAAGCCGATGTAGAACATCGATTCAGTCTGGAGACCATGATAGACCGACTGGATAGGCTCTACCAGGACCTCTATTCAAAACAACACCACTCCAAATCCCATCGACAGCTATGACGCAAGGATCAACAATGCATCCAGATCTCCCAACCGGTCTCTACCCCTTCTGGTTTTGGAACGACCACCTCACGGCCGACGAAATCCGCCGTCAGATTAAAGAAATGTCCGACCAGGGCATCAAAGGCTTTTTCATCCACCCCCGCCAGGGCCTCGGGCAACCTTATCTTTCCGAAGCCTTCTTTGAAATGGTCGATGCCGCCGTCGATGCCGCCGAACAGCACGGCCTTAAAGTCCACCTCTACGACGAATACCCCTATCCCAGCGGCATTGCCGGTGGCGAAGTCGTCCTGGGACAACCCCAATTCGCCGCCACACGTCTCAGACAGCAAACCCATCGAGTTGAGGGCGGCCACATCCGCCTGGCCCTTCCCCAGGGCAAAATCCTCAATGCAACAGCCTACCCCATCCGAAATGACCGGATCGAGTGGGACTCCGGACTCGACCTCCGACCTCACATCGGCATCGTGTTGGACACCGAATCCTACAACGAAAACACCGGCCTCACGATGTACAACCGAAAACGCTACTTCGCCAGCAATCCCACGCCCTACCTCGAAGTCACGCTACCGGACACTCCCCATCAAATCTTCATTAGCGCACAAATCGAAGTCACCCGCCACAAATACTGGGACCGCTTCGTCGACGTCTTGAACAAAGACGCCATCCATCAATTCATCGCCTGCACCCACAAACGCTACTACAAACGCTACGCCAAAAAGTTCGGCACCACCATTGTCTCCATCTTTGTCGACGAAACCGCTCCACACTGGTCCGACAAAATCCCCGAGACCTTCCGAAAAACGTACGGCTATAACCTCCTGGAAAATCTCCCTGCCCTTCAAGACGCTACCCACCCAGATCACCTCAAGGTCGCTCACGACCTCTACCGACTCCGCTACCGCATGTTCTGCGACGCCTTCGAAACCCCCATCGCCACCTGGTGCCAGGACCACAACATCCTCTATTCAGGCGAAAAACATGCCCTGCGCCTATCTCAGCTCAACTTCATGGACATCCCCGGCTGTGACCCCGGACACACCAAAGCCGGTGCCAAAATGGACCTCCACGGAGGGGACCCCCGCCGCAACGCCCGGTCCACCGCTTCGGGCGCGTACTTCTACGACAAAATCGGTGCCCTGTGTGAATGCTACCACTCCATGGGCTGGAGCGCCACCCTCCAGGATGCCAAACTTGTTGCCGAAGGCCTCCTCCAAAACGGCATCCAATACCTCGTTCCCCACGGCTTCTTTTACAGCACCCACGCCCTCAAAAAACACGACGCCCCACCCACCTTCTTCTTCCAGATGCCCTACTGGCCCTTCTTCCACCACCTCACGGACCGCGTGAATCGCATTGCCAAACACTTCCAGAACACCTACATCGACGCCGACATCCTTGTCGTGGAACCCGGCAGTGGCATGCCCACAAAAGACGACCACGATGCCTACATGCGCCTTCAGGACTGCCTGCTTGAAAACCACCTCGAATTCCTCATGGTCGATACCGACATCCTGGAAAAAGGCAAACGCAAAAACGAAATCATCCACCTCAAAGACCTCGAAGCCCGCCTGGTCATCGTCCCGCCCATGCCGGTCATCGAGCAGCCGCTCCAAACCTGGCTAAACGCCTACCAGGCCGACGGTGGACACGTCATCTATTGCGACCGAACATTCGACGCCAAAAAGTTCATTGCCCAGATCCTTACAATCACCTCTCCGACCCTGAGCATTCAAGAAGAAGGCAAAGAGATCCCAGCTCTGCACGTCGTCAAACGCAAATCCGACCACCAAACCCTCTGGTTTGTGCTCAACACCGGCGGCCAGAAACATACTGCTACCTTTCCATCTCAAAACGAACTGCAAGAACACCCCCTAAACGACGCCCTGCCGACCGGATTAAAAAAAGAAAACGGCACGTATACACGCACCGTCTACCCCTTCGACTCTTTCCTGCTCGAATCCACCCAAACCGAACCGGCGTCCGAAATACTTCCCCAAATCACAATCCCCATCACCGGCCCGGCACACCTGAAACGCGACCGAAAAAATCTCCTCCGAATGGACGAATGGCAGATGTCGCTCTTAGATGAAAACGGATCGCCCGCCCAAACAGCCACCGTCCATTCCATGCCGTTGAGCAACCAGCTCCACAACGGCAAATTCCAGTTTCAGCCCGAATTCCGAACCTCCTTCGGATCCAGACCTGAACTGGACTTTCCCGAACTCACCGTCCGCTACGCCCACACCTTCGAAAATACCTATACCGGTCCTGTAGAACTGGTCATGGAACCCGGTTCCATTGTCGGTGCCTGGACAATCCGCATCAACAATGCCGATCCCATCCACCCAGAACACGTTGCCCCAACCGACACCCACATCCACGGCAGCCTTGGCATCGACATCACCCCGTCGCTCAGAGAAGGCGCCAACACCATCGCCGTTGAACTCACCACCAACCGAACCGACGGCGGTCTGCTCAACCCCATCTACCTCGCCGGCGATTTCGGCGTTACTCTCGACCCCATCACCCTCACCGACCCGTTGAATGAAGGCACCTTCGAGTCCTACCGCCAGAACCGCATCCCTTTCTACGACGGCGTAATTGCATACACTACCGAATTCGAACTGGATGTGGTGCCCGAAAGCGAATGGGTGCTTATCCATCTCCAATACGAACACCCCTTCCACGAAGCCAGCGAAGTCTCCATCAACAATGCCCCCTTCCAGCCCGTCCTCTGGGAACCCCGCTGCCTCAAACTCGCCACAGAACACCTGCATATCGGCACCAATCGCATCACAACCCGGGTCCACACCTCCCTGATTCGATCCTTCGAAGGCACCTGGTTCGACTACACCGTCCATCAATATCGAGACGTCCGGGAAGGTCTTTAAAAATCATAAAAATAAAAAGCCCGCCGGAAAACGATTCCGGCGGGCTTTTGAAACACTGGAACGCTGCAAATGCGATGTGCGCAAGCCTCGCAGAAAAACTGGGCTACGGCCAGAACGACTTCTATCATCCCTTGCCTTTATTCTTCTGAAGCAATGCCACAACCCGATCACACCCGCATCCTATCGCACGTTTCAAAGCCGTCGCGCCATTGGGACCGGTTTGATTTACATCCGCACCGCGATCCAATAACAACTGCACCAGCTCCGGTTCGTCCCGAAACGATGCCAGCAACAGCGGGCTTTCCCCGCCCGCCATCCTGGCCCTCGCACGCTCCGGATCTGCCTCCAACAACGCAGCAACTCGATCCGTCCACCCCATAAGAGACGCCACCTCGGCCTGCCCGCCGTGCGCCGCCCAATGCAGTGCCGTTCGGGTCCATCCATCGCGTTCTGCAACGCATTCAGGTCGGTCTTCAATCAGCTTGCGAACCCGATCTTGCAACCCAAAATTTGCAGCCGTAAACAGATCCGGTTGCCCCGTCGCCTGCAACAGCGACGCCGATACATCCGGATTCACCGAACCGTGATGCGCTGCATGCGCCGCCCACAACAACACCGTTTGCCCGTCCTTTCGCCTGGCCTCCACCAAATCCGGATCGTCCTGCAACAGGCGTTCCACCTGCACCCGATCCCCCGCCTCAATTGCATCAATCATCGTATTCACCCGGGCCTCAAATTCCGGTCCGGGCGCATTTCCGTTCACCGTATCCGCAACCATTTTTAAAGTCTCCTCACGCAATTCTCGACGCGCACGGTACAGACGAACCTTCACCGCCCCTTCGCTCACCCCCAGAAACGCCCCGATCTCTCGAACCGAGCGATCACCTAGATAGAAAAGTGTCAACGCCTGTCGATTCGCCTCCGAAAGTTGCGCCAGGGCCAATAGAGCTGTTTCGGTCATATCTGCCCGATCACCCGATACTTCTTCTGTCACAGCCAGCTCTCCCAGTGTTTCCATCGAAACAAGAGCAGGCTTTTTATGCCGCAAATGGGTCCGGCATCGATTCATCGCAATCGTTCGAAGCCATCCGGCAAACCGATCGGGATCTTTGAGCGTGCCCAATCGCAGATAGGCCTGAATAAACGCTTCCTGCGCCATGTCTTCGGCCAGATCAAACTCGCCCATCAAACTCAGACACACGCCATAGACCGCATGTTTGCACCGATCAATCAAGCTAGAAAACGCCCGCCGATCGCCCGTTTGCGCCTGTATCACCAGGGGTTTTAAATCATCATACACGTTGCAGAGGCCTCCTTCATCTTAAAGATGCAGAATCTCAAAAAGGTTACATTAAAAAATGTAAGTCCCTTATCCAACCATCCTACTTTCCTTCTTTGCTTTTCTCCACGATGTGTTTATGTTGTTCGCTGGATCACAGAGGGCCACAGAACCCAGCCCACCATCCCTCACCACACAGAGGGCCGCAGATCCACACACAACAACAACCCCAATGCAGGAATACGAAAGGACACGAAACCACACCCAACAACCACGACCCCAAAACCAACAGACAGCTCCACATCACCTAACAGATCCCCTCACCCTAACAACAGCATATAAGGAGAAGCACTCGCTGCACACAGCGCAC
>JAPUJS010000121.1 GCA_027296045.1 bacterium
GACGGTAAAGCCGACCACCTTCCGGGTGCCGGTTTTCAACTCATCGGCCCCGGCCGAACGTGGTCCACTGTCGCAAGCGATATAGTTCCGCCCATATACACGACCGAGATGAAAACCACCCTTGATGCCAGGCTGCGGCAGTACGGCAGCGATACAGATCGTCGGTCAGCGCTATCGCGAAGACCTCATCTGCAATGCCATGGAGGCCATCGAAGATCGCAATGGCGTGCTGATCCATCAGCTCTGGGAGCGCAACTAACGGTTGTGAGCAAGTTTGCTGGATGTCAGAAATAGTATTTACGGGATCCCGCAGAATGCCCCGTTCTTTGAACGGGGATGAATGCGAGGGTGGTGTGGGTCGTTAAAAATCGCGGTGGCGCAGCCATGAATCGGGCGAATGCTCCGCCCTTTGGGCGAGGTAGTCCGATTCAAGCGATTTTTTTTACTCCGCTCAGTTTTCCTGACTCAAATTGAGAGTATAAAATATCCCCAAAGGAGATCATTCTGACATGATACATTTTACGCGAACCCCTTACTACACAGGACCGGATGACCCGGAACAAGGGGAAGTGAGAGGAACGCTGAAGCTGGGTGAAACCGTGGTGATTGAGACGGTGGGAGGGCACGACCAGGACCTGGGTCTGGAGGGGGAATTCAGACCGGGAATGGTGATGGAGGTCGGAACCCCACGTTATTCTCGACAGGGCGGTCCATTTATCATTGAAGGGATCGAACCTGGAGACTGGGTCTCGATTGAGATTATAGACATTGAGGTCGGCCCCTATGGTTTTTACCGAAACGGTGGCCCCCACTGGGGCAGTGTTCGGCTGCTGGCACCGGTGCGAGATGGATGGGTGCATTTCCCGCCCGATTTTGTGGTTCCGGTGCGTCCGATGATTGGTTATGTTCACCTGGAATCGGTCGCTGCCTATCAGATTGACCACGGCGGGAATATGGATTTTAACGCCGTCCAGCCGGGTAGTACGCTCCATATCCGTGCCCAGAAATCTGGAGGGTATCTCTTTCTATGCGATGTCCATGCCCGAATGGGAGATGGAGAGCTGACCGGGACGGGGGTTGAAATCGATTCGGCAGTCACATTGAAGGTGGATCGCTCTCCGGGGTTTCCAACAAGCAGTCCGGTGGTGGAGAAGACAAAGGTCGTCGAAAGCGCCGAGGAGTTCCTCACCAGTGGGAGGGGGGCAACCTGGGAAGAGGCCGTGAAAATCGCCTGGTCGGAGATGGTGGGTCTGATTGCAAGCCATTATGATACCACCACCGAACACGCCAACCTTATTGTAGGAACGATTGGAGACGCACGGCCAGGATATGCGGCAGGCATGTTGAACAGGCGCGGCCATCCCAATGATCGTGCTTACGTGACCTGCCAGATTGCAATCACTAAGGAATTGCGCCGTACGGGAGCGCCTTTTAAAGCTTAAACGGGAGGATATGGAGCTTTGTTGGTAGCAAACATCAAGGGAGAATGATTATGTCAGAGAAAAATAAGGCGGTTATTCGGCAATATATGGAGCACAGATTTCGCCACCTAATTGCGGAGGGCGGCCCATGATCCAGATTCCCATCACCATGTGCCATGGTATCAACCCCAAAGGCGATTATCCGCTTACAGAGAATCATTTCGATTCTCTGGTCCAGATCGCACACACGTTGGGGTTTGAATCTATCGATTATAACGATCTGGATGCCTGGCGCCATCAGTCGCAAGAATTGCCGGACCATCCGATTATGTTCGATTTTGACCATCCGGTAAAATCGATGCGACATGGCATTCACGATGTACTCAGCCGCTATGGCTATGCTGGAAATCTCTTCATCAATACGGGGCTTATGGATGAAGATAGGGAAGGATATGGTACGGAAACCATGACCTGGGAGGAAGTGGGCGAACTGGTCGAGTTGGGATGGCATATGGGTGCGCACACGGTAACCCATCCAAACCTTTCCGAACTGTTTGCGGAAGATCCCACGGGAGAAAAGTTGTCCTGGGAACTGGAAACGTGCGATGCGACCCTTCAGAAGTACCTGGGTATCCAACCCAGAGATTTTGCATTTACAGGTACCAGTTGGAGTAGCATCGCCGAAAAACATGTGATGGAGCGCTATCGGTTCGGCAGGCTATGGATCGTGGGGGCCGAATACCAGGCCGACGGAGAAAAAGTTCGGTATGCCGATCTGGTCGGAGTCGCAGGAGAGGATGAGGCCGATGGCGGTCCTCCAATGGCAGCCCGTTATATTACGCGTGAGACGCCAGCCTATCGACTACCTTCCATGGAGATCCAACGTCCTCTGATCTACAGTCCCGAAGCCTTTCGGACCTATCTGGAAGGATCGATGGCCGGTTAGGATTTGGATGAATGTCGGCTGGTGAGGGACTCGATTCTCGTCTGGTAGGGAGATGCATGAAAGCGGAAAGGGCAGACCGATGAAATTTGCAGCTATCCAACTCGATACCATTGCCTGTGAAGTCAATTTGAATGTGCACAAGGCGATGCAATGGGGAAGGCGGGCCTTTGAGGAAGGTGCCAATATGATCTTCTTCCACGAAGGATTAACCGCCGATTATTCTCCCGATCCAATACGCGACGGGCGCAGTCTGGACAGTGGAGAAGTCTACGGATTTTCTTCTCTTGCCAAGCGATATAAGGGCTATGTTGCCCTGGGGTTGAATGAGGTTTTTCAAGGACGACCCTATATCTCGATGGTTTTTCTGGATTCTGAGGGGGTTGTTGATGTGTACAGAAAGAGCTATCTCTGGCCAAACTCGTCGCAAGATAAGTTTCAGGAGTATCTACAGGGCTATGTGCCCTATAAGGAGGGGTACCGCCTGGAACGGGGCGTGATCGCACCTGGGGAGGGAACAAAGGTGACCGAAGTGGGCGGGTTGCGCATCGGATGTATTATCTGTGCAGATGGTTCCAGACCGGAAGCGTGGGAGACGTTTCAGCAGGAGAAGGCAGATCTTATTTTTTGGCAGAACAACCGTGGCAATGTCGTAAAACGTGGCGATGCACAGGAACACGCCAAAGAGCTGAATACCCCGATGATCGTCACCAACCGATGTGGCTTTTCCTACCATCATTTCCAGCAGGGCGGCACCTGCATGATCGCAAATGACGGGCGTGTGGTTGCGCGGGCAAATGAAAATGGAGAAGAGGAAATGATCTTTGCATCTTTGGAGGAATTGCAGGTGTAGCAGCAAGGGACGGATTTACAGATTTTGGAAACGGCCAAACGCCTCGTCCCAGGCATCCCGGTCTTCTGGTTCGTAGGTGATGATTTCGGTGGAGTTGCGAACAACCTCGCGGGCTTCGCTCAGAGAGCCAATCTGGCCTTTGGCCATCGCTTGCAAAAGGATGTTGCCCAGGGCTGTGGCTTCGATGGGGCCGGCCAGGACGGTTTTGTCGGTGGCATTGGCGATGAACTGGCACAGGAGCGTGTTTTGGATGCCACCGCCCACGATGTGGATGCGATCTGTCGTTTGTTCCAGGGAGTCTTCGAGTTGACCCAGGACCAGGCGGCATTTGAGGGCCAGGCTTTCCAGGGCGGCCCGGATGACAGCGCCTTCGGTTTCGGGAACGGGTTGGCCGGATTGTTCACAGGCGGTTCGAATTCGGGCGGGCATATCGCCGGGGGTGAGAAATGCTGCGTGATCCGGATCGGCCAGGGAAATCAGGGCCGGCGATTTAGAGGCCATCTGTATGAGTTGGGCCCAGGAAAAGTTTTGGCCCGATTGTGCCCAGATGCGTTTGCACTCCTGCACCATCCAGAGGCCGGAGATATTTTTGAGGAAGCGGAAGGTGTTGCATACGCCGCCTTCGTTGGTGAAGTTGTTGGCCAGGGATTTTGGCGTGATGGCCGGTTCTTTGATCTCGGCCCCCAGGAGGGCCCAGGTGCCACAGCTGATATAGACCGAATTTTGGGGATCGGTCATCGGGACGGCGGCAACGGCCGAACCGGTATCGTGGCAGGCAGGGGCGATAACGTCTACCGACTTAATGCCCATTTCCTCGGCCAGGGATGTTCTGAGCGGGCCGAGAACAGTGCCGGGCGGTACGATTTCGGGCAACATGTCGGTGGGAATGTTGAGCCGATGCAGCAGGTCAAGGGCCCAGGTTTGTTGGCGGGGGTTGAAAAACTGGGTGGTAGTGTCATTGGAAAATTCACATACTTTTTGGCCGGTGAACAAGAAATTGAACAGGTCGGGCATG
>JAPUJS010000122.1 GCA_027296045.1 bacterium
CCGGGTGGGCGACCGGGTCTGGCAATTTCGGGCAATGACACTGCCTTGTCCTGCGGTTGCTGGAGGCTGCCGCTTTCGGGGTTGCAAGCAGGACACGTGTACCGGATTGAGGGGATGTTTCAAACCGAAGGAGTTGGAGCGCCGGGTAAGAGTGTTCGGGCGATTTTGACATTCGAGCGGGGTGGGACCGAACAGTTTTACGATCATCTGGATGCAATGGGGGCACAGGCCGGTTGGCAGCGGGTGGGCTGTGTGCTGGAGGTGTCGGAGGCGATTCCAGAATTGACACTGAATTTGTTCCTGGCCTGGTCCGCCTCCGGGCAGGTCTTCTGGGGGGATATTCGGCTTTACGATTTGACGGGGAAGCACGATGGGGAGCGGACGGTGAAGCTGGCCGCCATTTCGGGAAATCCGGAAAAGCCCAAAGCGCCGGTGGATTGTCTGGATTTTTATACCGATCGGTTGGACACCCTGGCGGGGGAACATGTGGATCTGGTTTGTTTGCCCGAGTTGATCAATAGCACCGGATTGGCGGGCGATTCGGCCGGGTGGGCCGAGCCGATTCCGGGGCCAACTTCGGAACGGCTGGCGGAAAAGGCGCGGGATTATGGGATGTATGTGGCGGCCAGTTTGCTGGAGCAGCAGGGCGATGGGGTTTACAATACGGGGTTGCTCATCGACCGGACCGGTGGGATTTTGGGGAAATATCGGAAGACACACGTCACGCTTGCCGAAGGCCTGTTGCGAGGGACCGCACCCGGGGATGTATATCCAGTCTTTCGGATGGATTTTGGATCGGTGGGCTATATGATTTGCTACGACGGGCCCTACCCGGAAGTGCCGCGTATGCTGGTCCTTCAGGGCGCCGAGGTGATTCTGCATTCGAATATGGGCGATGGCCGGGAAGGCGGCAGTTTGTGGGAATCGGTGGTACGCACCCGGGCGGTGGACAATCAGGTGCATCTGGTGGCTGCGATGAATCGGGGCAAAACCTGTATTGTGAGTCCCAAAGGCGAATTTTTGGCCGAGGGGGACGGAACACCGGGAACGGTTGTTGTGGCAAATTGTGACTTGAATGTCAGTATGTGTGATTTTTCAAAACGACCGATCCACCGGCGCTACGATCAGCTTCGTCGGGCCGATACGTTTGGGGAATTGACGCGGCATCTGTGGGACGGCGTCTGAGATATCTTGCCTGCTTCCCGTAACCCAACGGGGTTCAATGGCTGAAAATACCAACAGGTTGTGGCTCTGGAGCTTGGTGGGACTGGTGTTGCTGGGGGCGGTTGTGGGGTTCTATGTCTGGTTGATGACGCCGCCTCCCGGCCGGTTGGTGGTGCGAACCGTGCCGAATGGTGTGTCCGTGCGGGTGGATGGCGATTTGAAGGGGGTGACGGTGGATACGGGCCTTGTGGTGACTTTTCTCGAGACGGCAACCCATTTTCTGGAGCTGGAGAAGGTGGGATATGTCGTGGACACCACCACCGTTTATGTGGCGTTGGATGAGGTGCTGGAATTGCAGATGGTGATGAAGCCGCCGGGAATGGTATTTATTTTGGGAAGAACGTTTAAAATGGGCGATGACGGCGGGGCCTACAATGAGAAACCGGTGCACCGTGTGACGCTGTCGCCGTTTTATATGGACCGGACGGAAGTGACGGTGGAGGCTTTTCGGAAATTTCGTCGGGCCTATGCCCCCCCATTTTCGGGCGACACGATGCCGGCTGTGGAGGTGACCTGGGAGGATGCACAAGCCTATTGCCGATGGGCAGGCAAGCGGCTTCCCACCGAGGCAGAATGGGAGCGGGCCTGTCGGGGAACGCAGGGCAGTCCCTATAGTTTTGGAAACCGTTTTGACCCCCAGCGGGCCAGGATCGGATTTGCGATGGAGGCAGGTCCGGGAAAGGTAGGTGCCTTCAAACCCGGCAATGGAGGGCTTTATGACATGACCGGGAATGTATGGGAGTGGTGCGCCGACTGGTATGGACGGGATACCTATCGGTCGGGTCGAGGGGAAAATCCCGGGGGTCCGAAAACGGGTTCGCACCGGGTTTTGCGAGGTGGGGCCTGGTATAGCAAGCCCCAGTATGCGAAGTGTACCCATCGACCGGGCAATATTCAAAAGACGAAAGATGTCAGTTTTGGATTTCGTTGTGTCAAAGAAGTTGAATAACGATTTCCAGATTTGGGACGCCTCATCTACGCGTAGGGGAGGAGGTTGTTATGGGTAAGATTTTGGTGGTGGACGATGATAAAAACATCTGCGATCTTATATCCGACTTTTTCAGTGATCTGAAAGGGCATACCGTTTATAAGGCAAATAACGCGGTAGAAGCACTGGATCAGGCCCGAAAATATCAGCCCGAGATTGCGCTTCTGGATATTATGCTACCAGGGGTTCACGGGGTGGATATCTTGCGCCAGTTGAAACAGTTAAATCCAGACATTAAGGCCATCATGATTAGTGCTGTGGACGATGAGGTAGTTGCCAGGGAGGCGATGGCCGAAGGGGCAGTTGATTATGTGACCAAGCCGCTGGATTTGAATTATCTGGATACGCTGGTGACGTTCCAGCTGGGTTAAATATCTTCCATGATGAAGCCCGTGGCGGATCTGTCCGTTCACGGGCCTGTTTTCTGTTGTGCTGAATCGGGTGGGGACTTTCCCCCTCAATCGTACCCTTGATCCAAGGGCATATCAAGATATGGCCGAGGCATTTCAAACCATTCCTGATCCGGAAACAAAACCACAGATCGGGACCGCACATATTACGCCCCGGGGCCTGATTTTTGGGCTGGTGGTGGTGGTCTGGATCGTGTTCTGGAACACCCACGCCGAGTATATTTCTCATTCGTCCCGGATGAACATCAGCCATTTCCCAATGGTGCTGTTGTGTACGTATGTACTGGTCGTTCTGGGCAATCAAATGGTGCGATGGGCCCGGCCGGGTCTGGCGCTGTCTCAAAACGATCTTTTGGTGGTGCTGGCAATGGGGCTGCTTGCGGCTTCGATTCCGGCCTATGGACTGACCAGTTTTTTCCTGGGCATGATTTCGGTGCCCTATTATCTGGCAACGCCGGAGAATCAGTGGGGAGAATATGTCCATCCCTATTTGCCCGATTGGCTGGTGCTGAGCAATGAGGGTGGGGCGATGCAGTGGCTCTACGAGGGCTTGCCTGCCGGACAGAGCATTCCCTGGGCAGTCTGGGTGGTGCCGCTTTTCTGGTGGCTGAGCGTGATTGCGGCCATCACGCTGGGGTGTATGGCATTATCGAGTATGTTGCGCAAGCAATGGGCCGAACACGAGCGGGTGGCCTATCCGGTTTTGGGGCCGCCTGTGGAACTGGCTTCTGCAGCCGATGCAATTCCGGGAACCGGCATTTTGCGGGACAAAGTGTTCTGGGCCGGTTGTGTTTTGATCTTTTTCATCAAGGCCTGGAATATCCTGTCCTATTTCTGGCCGGCCATTCCGATTATCTGGCTGGGGCAGCAGTGGTTTTATTTTGCTCGATTTTATCCTCCCCAGCATACGGGCGTGAACTTTTTTACCATCGGGTTTGCTTATTTTGCCAACATAGACCTTTTGTTTTCGATTCTGGCGTTTCACTTGATTTATTTAAATGAGATCGCCCTGTTCCGCCGAATCGGGTTGACCCTGTCGGCCAAGACCGGGCCGGGCGATCCGGTTGCGGGGCTTCAAAGTGCCGGGGCCTATATTGCAATGGTATTCTGGATGCTCTGGACGGCAAGATCGCATTTAAAGGCCGTTTTTTTAAAGGCCTGGAAGCCCGATCACGATCTGGATGATTCCAATGAGATGATGTCACACCGGGCGGCCGTGGTCTCGTTTGTCGTGAGTTTGCTCTTTGTGGCACTCTGGTTGCACACGGCCGGACTGGCCTGGAAATTTAGCATTCCGATCACGCTGGGTTTGTTTGTCACCTACATCGGTCTGGCCCGAGTGATTGCAGAAACCGGCGTGGTCTATATGAGTACGCCGATTACGGAAGCGGGATTTACGGATTTGTTTTTCCATCCGGGGGATTATTCTGCGGCTGCCCGGGCGCAAATTACCCTGTTTGGGGCCCTGCGGTGTCAGGCCAAGGCGATGTTTATGGTGCCGCTGGTCCACGTGGTGAAATTAGGGGAACATCTGGGAGGGGGTCGCAGGCTTCTGGGTACGGTGCTTTTGACGCTTGTGGTGGGAACCGGGTGGGCGATTGTGTTGACGCTTTATTTAAGCTATACCCACGGGGCTTATAATTTTAACGATTTTCCGTTTACGAGATATCCACCGCGGGTGTATGATGCGCTGGTGAACGCGATCAAGGAAGTGCCGGAGTATAAGCCCCAGCGCTATTTGTTTATCGGGGCAGGGGTGGGTTTGTTCAGTCTGATGAGTGTGTTGCGCTACCGCTTTACCTGGTGGCCGCTGCACCCGATGGGGATGATTGTGCCGGTGGGTCATGCAATGCATTCTACGATGTCGATCTTTTTGGCCTGGAGCGCCAAGGCCATTATTTTGAAGATCGGCGGGGCCAGGTTGTATCATCGCAGTCGGCCCTTTTTTGTGGGGATGCTGGTCGGCTATGGGCTGGCAATTTCACTATCGTATGTGGTGGACCAGATCTGGTTTCCAGGACGTGGCCATCATATGCATTCGTGGTAGATACCGATTTATCTATCCAGAAAGCTACGTATCAGGGCGCTTCGTGAAGCGCCCTTCTGTATTGTGTGATCTTCGAACGGAAGAGGTAGTATATGAACGACCAATCTCTGGCCACTCGGGCAATCCGGGGCGTCTTTTGGACGGGCAGTCCGATTGGGCTTCAGTTGGTGATTTCTCTCGCTTTTTTCCGGTATCTTCCCCTGGAAGAGATGGGGCAGTTTCACTGGGCATTGAGCGTGGTGATGTTGTTTCAGATTATCTGTGCACTCGGGTTGGGAGAGGCGCTGGTGCAGGCGCAAGATGCGGGAGAATTGCATTTTAGTTCGGCATTTTGGACGGGATTGGTGATCGGAGGTGGGGTCAGTTGCGCACTGATTCCGGCGGCGCCCTTTTTGGCCAGAGAAGATCCTGAGACGTTTCGGAAGGTGTTTGTGCCCCTGTCCTTGATGGTGCCGTTTGGAGCCGTTTCCGGGGTGTTTCGAGCACGGTTACAGCGGTCCCTTCAATTTCGGGAGGTTGCACTATCCGAGGTTGTTTCGGTTGTGGCTGCTGCGCTTGCCAGTGTGGGTGCACTGTGGGGGGGGTATGGCATTTGGAGCCCGGTTGCCAATGCGCTGACGCGGGAAATCGCATTGCTTGCGGGTATCTGGCTGGCATCGGGTTGGCGGCCCCGATTCCAATTTTCGTGGCAGGCGCTTCGGGCGCTGTTGCCGTTTGGGCTTCATGTCACCGGGGCCAATGGCGTGAATTTTATGAGCAACCGTCTGGATCAGTTGTTCATTTTTTATACTTTGGGCGAGCGTGCTCTGGGGTATTACGCATTTGCATTTCGATTTACGATGATCCCGCTCACCCGGGCGGCAACGGTGGTGTTTCGGGTGACTTTTCCCACATTTTCGAAAGTGCAAGAAGACGATGACGTGTTGCGGCGAGGGTATTTGAAGGCAATAACCGGCCTCGCTTTTTTGTCCTGGCCGGCTCTGGGGGGCTTGCTCTTGTTTGCACCCGAGGTGTTGATGCTGGTCAAAGGGGATGAAATGATGCCGGTTTTGGATGGATTCCGGCTGCTGACTGTGGCGGCGATGATCAAGGTGGTTGGCACCGTGGTCGGTCCCATTTTCCTGGCCAAAGGCAAAGCCCACTGGTCGTTTCGCTGGACGTTGTTCAACGTGGCTGTGATGGCGCCTGCACTCTACTGGGGGGTCGGATACGGTGTGACTGGCGTTGCGTTTGTGGTCACCCTTTCGGTGCTGCTGTTTTGGGGGCTGTCGCAGTGGCTGGTCAACCGGCTGATTGGTCTGGGTTTTGGATTGTATTTTAACGTATTGGTACGACCGGCAGGTATCACGCTGGTTGTGATGTTGGTTTTGTGGATGATCAAGCCGATGCTGCCCCTGTCTCCGCTATCTGCTTTGCTGGTTGGGGCCACTGTTGGGGTGTGTGTTTATGGTTTGGCATTACAATTTTTGGCCAGAGAATTTTTAAAAGATTTCTGGGCAGGCCTGCGAGGGTCGTAAATGAATGCGAGGAAAACACAAAATGGCGTCATACACGCACAGAGTAATGCAAAATATTCGCATTAATTTTATATAATTTTATATTTATTAGATATTTATTGAAATAGACCTATTTTTCCTGCGCAGGGAAAATAGGTCTATCACGACACTTTGATCTGAATTGGGTATTATAAATGCTGGTTTCGGATAGGGCCCTTTTTATGAATAACCCGCCTTCGGCTTTTTTGTTTCGATTAGATTGGCAATGGTAGATCCAGAATAGGCACCTTTGCAAACCGTTTTGGTTTCGGCATACTGGCCAATACGTCATCCATTGCCTTATCCACGGCTGCTTCAAAAAATACCTCCCCACAGGCCGCACAGACCAGGGCGGGCACATTTTCAAATCGGTAGGTTTTGCCTTCCCATTCCTGGTCGTAATGTGGCAACCTTTTCGGGTGGAGCGAACCACCACAATAGCTGCATTCATCCATTGGGCTATCACCTCCGTGTGCGCCAGTCGATCCACTTCTCAGGATCGTACCAGTGCACCGTTATAATAATTGCGTGTTTCTCCGAGCATTATAACCACAGGCAACATAGAGGGGTTCTACGAGTCGTACTGGATGCAGACATTTGGGATGTGGTGAAGCATTTGGGCTTTGCTCAATGACCTCGCCCTGCAAGATGGTCTGTGTGATTTCCCGGTAGGTCATCCCACGCTGGTTCTTCGTTGTCTGGCGTGCTGAGAGATAATATAGTTGCGCAGTTCGACTGCTGCACGAATTTCATCAATCAAGTCGGGCATAAAATACTAAGAAGTGATGTTGAGTTTAGCCAAGATTCGCCACCTTTTCAACCGCTTCATCAATCGAGCTTTTTACAAAATCATCATCTGAGGGTCGGCAGGATATGCTCATGTCCTTTTGTTTTTTATCCTGATTTTGTTACCCGCTTTTGAACCAGGCCGAACTTTCACAAAGATTTCATATACTCCACCAAATCCCAGCGGTCTTGTTCTGTGAACTTCCGTGCGCCATATTCATGGCCTGCATTGCTGTTTGCTTTTCTGTGGGTTTCAAACTTGAAACTTCCTTCTTTTTTGTCCGTCACAAAACCTACCTTGTTCGGGTCGAATTCGCGATGCCCCACCCAAAACGTGTCGGGGCGATATTCGCCATCGTCTGGGTCAGTGGATCGCTTTTTGAGTAGCAACAGATCATATAATGTGGGCACGGATCCATTGTGCAAATAAGGTGCTGTTGCCCAAATGCCATTCAATGGTCTGCCTTTATAAGCCCGCAACGAGGCAAAGGGATTTTTTGTTGTATCCGGGTCATAGTTGCCTCTTTTAATGGTTGTTTTCACTTCATTTTCGAAATAAGCCGCGACCAAATCATACACCCATTCTGGAAAACGGCGAATCGCCCACTTATCCGGGTCGGGCGTTGCAACAACACTGGCCGTAACGGAATTGAGTAGCGCAGCAACCGGCGCACGTTCTTGAATGTACATGCTGCCAACGCCCACATCCAAATTCATACCCCGTACAATACCACTATACCCTTCATATGAAACACTGTTTTGTGCCATGGTTTGGTCTGTACCCAATACTTTGAATTTGGTCATTTGTGCAATGACACGCCGATCTTTTGCCGACCGATCAATATCTTGATGACACGTTGTACACTGTTTTTCAAACAGTTTCTTGCCCCTGGCTACGCGTGCCGTATCCAATGCCGGAAACATGGCTGGCCATTGGGGTGACTCAAGTTCTTTAAGCTGTTCTTCAATATGACGTAAGTTACGCACATTTACCGATGATTGATAACTGATATGAGATGAAAATCCTTGCCCGCCCAACCAAGCGTACAAAGAAAAACCCGGTTTTTTTTGCCAGTCGAGTGTGGCAAAAACACCGATTACTTCGCCCGTATTTCGTCCAAGAGGCCCCAAACCACCATTGGAAACAATGCCATTCCACTGCACATAATCATGTTGTGAGATGTCCCATAAAAACGGAAAACTCACGGGTGCGTTGGCTTTGATAAACAGCTTATTTCTAAGGTCGATAATTGTCCGTTGACGAATTTCTTTGGCCGATAGCAATTGCTCCAATTTGTTCAGTAGATGATCAAAGTCACCATCGCGAATCAAATTGTCTTGTAGTTCATCCAGCAAATTTTCTGCTTGATCGTTTGGAAGCACTTCAGGAAGCACCTTGTCCAGATCTTCTTTGGTCAACACATGTTCAAGCACCTGATTAAAGATGCGACCAAAAGCATCCAATCGCGCATACCCATATTTGGTGCTGCCACTGTGATTGATGGTGTTATAACTCAGCATCCGATTACAATATATCTTCAATTCTGCCAACACATCCTCTTCCGAGGTGTAATTACGCCCCCCTGTCAGTATCTTAAAAAAGCCATTGCGATCCAAAACGCCTTTCACAAATCGTGCTTTCTTTTCTGCATTGTCCCGGGTTGTAATCAATGCCTTTTGCAAGCCGATGAGAAACGCGCCTACATCGGCCATAGCAGGTCCACCATCAATGCGAATGGCTTTGCCCTTATAATCTATCTGATTGGTGTGACAAGCTGCACACGTAAACCCCATGTATTCTTTGCCCTGGTACGTGTCCATTACCAAACCTACGGGCAAACTGTCGGGATTGCTAAACGTGGTTTTTTGTGGCAAAAAACGATAGGCATTCAAATTTTCATTGTCGCGAAACAAACGCTCCGAATTTTCTTGTTCCAATACCATAAAAAAATCATAAGGCACCAGATCAGACCCTTGCGTAATGTTGTAAAACCACAAGCTCTGGCTTTCGTCCCATCCTTGATCCAAATACACAGGCGTCGAAAATGATTCACCCAAAACATCTTTGTCAACGGCAACGGCACCACGATCTTTATCTGAATCCCAAAATTCATAAATTCTTTGCACCTTGCCCTGCAAAAAGATCAACACCACAATTGCCCCAACAATTTTAATCCCTAACTTGATCCACATGGCCATCTTTTCCTCCTGAAGAAATGCCAAAATTTGACTATTGAGTATTGATAATCAGTACTTGGGAAAGTGACCCAATGATGGGCTAAAATCACTTGATCGGATGATAAGCTTAAAAGTCGGGTATCTATTTCCCTTGAAAACACAGGCTATCTGTGTAAAGGCAACTCTTTCAAAACCAGACATCCAGTATAAGACGGAATATGATAGGAGATTAAGTCGATGTCAAGAGAAATGGTTAATCGCAGGTGAAGTTGCTATACTAGACTGACGTATGCCCGAATACTTGCTCTCCTACCTCAGCGCCGGTATCCAAATCACGATGATACCGGCGTTTTTTTTTGATTTTTGCCCCGATTGAGCCCGTCAAACACAGGTATCGAACAGTCTCACCCGTGGGCGCACGCCATGGCTTACCCAACGGTGCACCATATAATTCTCCCAAAACCTAAAATC
>JAPUJS010000123.1 GCA_027296045.1 bacterium
CCCTGCTGCTGCTGTTGATCCTGCTCGATCTGGGCGCTACCACCTTCCAGCATCCCTACCTCCCTGCCCAGAATGAAGCAGGATTAACTTATATGTCTCCGAATCTCTATCAGAACCTCCGGGATGAAGCGTCCGAATTCCCAAATGGATTCCTACCGAACTACCGTTATTTTTATCTCAGCGACACAGACATGAGCTTTTTACCTAACGCCTGGATCCCCTCACAAACCGGAATCCCTTCCGCCTTCAACGCCTACGTAGAAGACCCATTAGCAGCCCATAAATTCTGCGTACCACTCTACGAGTATTTGAACCCCGTTTTCTCTCGATTCAAGTCACCGGATGACCTAAAAGCCTCTGAACAATTGGGGGTGATTGCAACCGGGTTGTATCTCTTGAACATCCGTCACATCTTTTCTTTTCACTCCGACATCAAACAACTCTTCCACTGGACCTGGCTCTACAACAGTCCGATCGTGGTCGCATCTCAAACCGTGGGATGGGACTTCTGGAAAGCCCAGAACAACATTGCTCTCAACCAGGACCAGGATCTGATCATCCTTCTGACCCAGATGGGTGTCAATGTCCTCAATCGTACTTGACAGCTTATTTTTCTTAACGGTCACACTCCGATCCAGGATTTTCACACCACGCCTCAGGTCGAGATCCGCTCCCATCAGGTCCGGAACCAGCGGGTGGTCTTAACCGTCCACACCTCAGCCCCTTGTTTTGCACGCCTGGCCTATGCCCACTACCCTTATCTCCAGGTCACGGTCAACGGAGAACCCCAGGACCCCCTTCAGACTGCCGGTGGATTTATTGCGCTCAAACTGGAAGGCGGCACACACGAGATTGTCCTCGAGCCCTATCTGTCTCCGCTCAGGCGTGTTCTGCTAATCCTGGATGCCATCCTGATACTTGCCGCCACAGGACTCCTCATTCAATTCCGCCGGTCGAAAGGCCGCGATTCAACCAGAGTCCCGTCCTCAAAAAAAGCCGATTGCCTCTGAGCATCAGGTTATCCGACACCTTCAAGTACCATTTCCACATGTCCGGCCAAAAGCGACCGTGCCGCCGATAGGTCTCCTGTACCGGGCACGATCAAATCTGCATAGGCCTTACTGGATGCCACATACTGCTCGTACATCGGCCGCACGGTTGCCAGATATTGCGCCGTCACCGACGCTACCGTTCGCCCCCGCTCCCGAACATCGCGTTCCAGCCGACGGATCAACCGCAAATCGGCTGGGGTATCCACAAAAATCTTCAGATCCATCCGATCCCTCAGGGCTTCCTCCCTCAAAATCAAAATGCCTTCCACAATCACAACCGAACGGGGTTCCACCCGGATGACATCGCCTGTACGCGTGTGCGTCTGAAAATCGTATACCGGCACTTCGATTGTCTCCCCACGCTTTAATCTTTCCAGATGGTCTGCCAACAAAGCGGTTTCTAAAGCGTCTGGATGGTCAAAATTGACCCGCCCCCGTTCTTCAACTGACAACCCTCCCAGATCCCTATAATACGCGTCGTGCGCGATCAAAACCGCACGATCCGTTCCAATCTGCTCCAAAAGTGCCTTTGCCAGGGTTGTTTTGCCCGCGCCGGTTCCCCCTGCAATGCCGACCACATAGACTGCATGCGTTTCTCGATTCATAAGTATTTCCCCTCGGCAAAACGGAATGCCACTTTGCTTGACACCTTTCCCTTCGGGTGCTATCATAAGGCCCTGTTGCCACCCCATCACCCGGATGATGTACATTTATGATTTTAAACGGAAAAACACGCCCGGAATGGGATATCCTCGCAGTCCTGATGGGACTATCCATTGTCCTGATTATCTTCCAGTACATCACTCTGGAAAAATTCCAGGTCCTTTCCCCCATTGTCTATTTTAACCTCCCCGGGCTTCTCCAGTTGATTCTAACATCTGTACCTCTGGATTTCATAGACCTGATTTTAGCCCTCCTGATCCTCTCCCTATTTTCGATCCTGTGCCTGCTTGAATATCGCCGCAAGCGGTTTTCTCAATTTCTCATCCAGACGTTCGCCTCCAACACCCGTACCCGCATGGTTCTGGCCCTCGGCAGCCTGGTCCTGGTTCGATTTTATTTTGCACCGGGCGCCTTCCACTGGATGAGCGACATGGCCTCCCATATCTCCTATGCCTGGCTCGCAGCAAACGCCTTCCAACACGGCGAATTCCCCATCTGGACAAACTACCTCGGCACCGGTGGCCCCTACCTCCAGTTCTACGGATTTTTGTTCTTTTACCTGGTCGGTCTGGTGGACCTGATCGTCCGGGATATCACCTTCTCCCTCAAACTGGTGCTATCCCTCCTGCACATCCTCTCAGGCCTGGGCATGTATGCCTTCGCCAGAGTCCTGTGCGGCTCCCGTCAGGCCGGCTTCGCCGCCGCTCTGGCCTATGTCCTGGGTGTCTGGCACACCCAGCAAATTGTCATCATGGGACGCCTGCCACTGTCGGTTTTTTATGCCCTGCTCCCCTGGCCCTTTTACTTTTTCGAACAGCTCCGTTTCCGATCCCAAAAAATACCCTCAACCCTCGGAGGCAGCCTGACCCTGGGCGCTCTGCCATTCGTTCATCCCGGGTATGCCTTTTGGGCAACCGCCCTGCTGGTCTTTTACATCGGCGTTCGTTTCCTCGCCGCCCGATCCACCTGGACGCTTCAAAATCAAGGATTGTATAGCTTACTCATCGTCCTGGGTGGGCTGGTTTTCGGCGCCTACATGACACTTCCCATGTGGGTCGAAGGTAAATTTGTCGGATTGGAAGAGGTAAGCTACAGTGGCCTGCCCCACCCCAGTTGGAAACACCTGGTTTACTGGTCAAGCTACCGGTTGCGCCTGTTCACCTTTCCCGGCCAGAACTGGTACGGTGCGTACCTGGGAGTCTCTCTTCTGCTGCCTGCCGGCTGGGGAATTCTCCGGCTGATCCGTCGCACCCACCCCAGAAACCCCCTCATCCTGTCCAGCGCCCTCTGCCTGATCGTTTCGCTCATTCTGGTTTTGGGCTATCAATTGCCCGGCATCCATTCCCTGACGATTGTTCGCATTCTCCACTCCGGACGCTACCTGCTTTTTGTCACCTTTTTCCTCTCTGTCATGGTCGGGTGCAGTATCGCGCTGGCCGTCCCCCTTTTATCACACCAATTGCAAAACAGAAGTTATACCCTATTGCTTCTCTTGATTCTTCTGGACCTCGGGCCAACCACCTTTCAACATCCCTATATCCCACACGAAACAGAAAAGACACTAACCCATATGTCTCCGGAACTGTTACAAAATCTGAAAAACGAGTCAACTCAATTCGACAACGGGGAATTGCCCAATTATCGGTATTTTTACATCAGCAATACAGACATGAGCTTTTTGCCCAATGCCTGGATCCCGACCCAAGTCGGCATCCCATCTGCATTCAACGCCTATTTGGAAGACCCGCTTGCCGCCCATAAATTCTGCTATCCGCTCTATAGGTTCCTGAACCCAACACATTTTCTTCGATCGGACCAACCAGAAAAACTACACACGATTTTGACTGGTTTGTATCTTTTGAACACCCGACATATGTTTTTATACCAATCCGATCCAAAAAAACTGCTTCACTGGCGGCTGCCAAATAACACACCCATAATTGCGTCTTCCAGCATATCGGGGTGGGAGAACTGGAAAGCACGCCACAACCTCACCCCCGAACCAGATCAGGAGATTGAAACCCTGATTCAAAACATGCAAATCAACACCCGGGATCATACCTGTGAACGAATTTTCCTGGACCGGTCGTTTCCCCAAGAAACGCTGGATGGCGTTCCGCAAATTGAAATCCTGGAGCATCGCGTATGGAATCAGCGCGTCATCTTGCGCCTGAAAGCCACCGCCCCCTGCTTCGCCCGTCTGGCCTACGCCTATTATCCCTACCTCAGGATCACCATCCACCAAACTCCGGTCGAGCCCATGCAAACAGCAGGTGGGTTCATCGCCTTGCGCTTGGAAAGCGGAGAGCAAGAGGTGGTATTGGAGCCGTACCTGTCTCCCCTAAGGCGCACGCTCCTCATTGTAAACACCCTGCTCTTGCTGATCGCGGTCTTTGTCCTGTTCCAATGTAGAAAGCCAAAACCCCTCCTATGATCAAACCTGCAAAAACAGACAACAACCTGGACTGGCCCCTCGACAGTCTTATGGTCTTGATCCTGCTTTCGGCCTTGCTGATCTGTTTCCAGTATATTACGCTGGAAAAATTCGAGGTCTTAAGCCCGTTGACGGGTCTCAATCTCTCAGGCCTTCTGCAGACCATACAGCGAGCCATCCCTCTCAGATCTATCGATTTCATTCTCTCAAGCCTTCTGCAGGTCATACAGCGGACCATCCCTCTCAGACCTGTCGATTTCATTCTGGCAGGCCTTATCCCGATGGGATTTGCAATATTATGTGTTCTCGAATACCGAAGAAAACGCGTCTCGTTGCTGTTGAACAAAGTCTTTTCAGTAGAAAGACATACCCGGATCGCCCTGGTGTTGACCAGTCTGATCCTGGTCCGTTTCTACTTTGCCAGAGGAGCCTTCCACTGGACAAGCGACATGGGTTCCCACACCACCTATGCCTGGATTGCCACCCGTGCTTTCCAAAGAGGTGAATTCCCCATCTGGACCAATCTTCTCGGCAACGGCAGCCCCTACCTTCAGTTCTACGGTCCTCTATTTTTCTATCTGGTCGGTCTAACAGGGCTGGTCTTTCGAGATCCGATTTTATCCGTTAAACTCGTGTTGGCAGGCATGCACGTCCTTTCTGGCCTGGGCATGTATTGCCTTGTAAAAACCCTGTGTGGTTCCCGACGGGCAGGGTTTCTATCGGCTCTGGCCTTTGTCCTGAGTTTCTGGCACACCCATCAGATTATGATCATGGGACGTTTGCCCGTTTCCGTCTTCTATGCCCTGATCCCATGGCCCTTCTACTTTTTTGAGCAGCTCCGTTTTCGACTCCGTCGAATCCCTGCCACCATCGGAGGCGCACTGACGCTCGGCCTGCTGCCTTTTGTCCATCCAGGATATGCATTCTGGGCAACCGCACTGCTAATCCTCTATGTTTGCACCCGCTTCTATATGCTAAAAGAATGCCTGCAAAACATGGGCATATACACTTTCACACTCATCCTTGGTGGCATTGTTTTTGGAGCCTATCTAACCGTTCCCATGTGGGTCGAACGGGCGAACATCGGGCTGGAAGGAGGCATTTCTTACGACGTCTTACCCGGACCCACCTGGAAACACCTGATCTACTGGTCCAGCTACCGCCTGCGCCTGCTCATTTTTTCGGGACAGCACTGGTATGGCGCTTACCTGGGCATTTCCTTGATCCTGCTGACTGGTTTGGGTTATGTCGGCATGATCGGCCGCAGACAGCATCCCAGAGCTTCTCTACTTGCATCCGGCGGTCTTTGTCTCATCTGCTCACTCATCCTTGTATTCAACCGTCACTTGCCTGTCATCGACACCCTGTCGGTAGTCCGCGCCCTCCAACCCGGACGCTATCTTTTGTTTGTCATCTTCTTCCTTTCCATCATGGTCGGAGGAGGTGTCACGCTGATCGTCCCCCGTCTCTCAAGCCGCCTGCAAAACAGGCACTATACGCTATGCCTGTTGTTTATTTTGTGCGACCTTGGACCAACCACCTTTCAGCATCCCTATATTTCTTTTAGAACGGAAGCAAACCTGGCCGGTTTGTCCGAATCAGCCCGTCAGGAGTTACAAAATCAATCTGTCGAGTTTCAAAACAGTACCCTGCCCAACTACCGCTATTTTTATTTCCGGGACAAGCCAATAGGCTTTTCCCCAAATGCCTGGATGCCGATCCATACGGGAGTTCCTTCCGTTTCCCATGTCTACACCGAAGGTCCCTTAGCGGTAGATAATTTTTATGAAAAATTTAATCGGCAGGTGGAACCTATTTTCCACACCTTTGAAGAACCGAACGACCTGACTGCCTCCGATCAATTCCATTGGATTGCCGCTGGTTTTTACCTGTTGAACGTCCGACATATTTATTTTTATCGGTCCGCCAATAATCGTCTTTTATCCTGGTCCTTTCGAGGAAACACCCCGGTGATTGTCTCGCCCAATGTCTCGGGGTGGGAAAATTGGAGAAAAGGCCCTCCCCTTTCACCGGACCAGAATGTTGCAACACTCATTCATGAGATGGGTGTCAACATTCAAAACCGGACCTGCAATCGAATTTTCCTGAAAGGGTACGCCCCTCGGGAAGAGATGGCCATGCCTGCTGAGGTTCAGGTTCTGGAACACCGTGTCTGGAACCAGCGGGTGGTTTTGCGTATCCACACCTCCAGCCCCTGCTTTGCGCGTCTGGCCTATGCATATTATCCTTATCTCCGGGTCCTTGTCAACGGACAGCCCGTCGAAGCGCTGCGAACCGCCGACGAATTCATTGCCCTCCGTCTGGAAGGCGGCGAGCACGAAATTGTGCTGGAACCCTATCTGTCTCCCTTAAGGCGCACCCTGCTTGTCGTCAACATGGTCCTCCTGGCCCTGGCCGCTTATGTGCTGCTCAAATACCGTCAAAAAATCACCCAACACCATGGAGTGATCTCATGAAAATAAAGCAACTGGTCTTTCCGAAAAAAATGACCGTTGACGTAGAAGAAACCGATATTCCCGACACACCCGGCCCGGGTGAAATCCTGGTCGAAAACCTCTACAGCCTCATTTCTCCCGGCACGGAACTGGCCATGTTTACCGAAACCCACATCGGCTTTCCCATCCCCGATTTTGCCTATGCCAAATTCCCGTTTCGTCCCGGCTATGCCGCTGTGGGTCGCGCCGTCCTGGTGGGCGACGGCGTAGAAGGAATTTCGGAAGGCGACACCGTCTTCACCCGGGGCAAACACGCCTCCCATACGCTTCTTGCCTCAAATCGGGCCGCCTACAAACTGCCCGAAGGCGTCGCCGTCGAGCATGCCCCATTCGCCTCCCTGGTTCAGATCGCCCTCACCTCGGTACGCCTATCCAACATCCGCCTTGGCCACACAGTAGCTGTATTCGGCCAGGGCATGATCGGCAATTTCGCAGCCCAACTCATGCGGATCGCCGGTGCCCGGCAAGTCATCGGGATCGACACCGTACCCCAGCGCCTGACCATTTCTGAACAGTGCGGGATCGACATTCAAATCAATGCCGAACAAGAAGACGCCGTCGAACGGATACAAGCCCTCACCAGCGGCAAAGGCGCCCAGATCGTGGTGGAAGCAACCGGCAACCCTCAGGTGGTGCCCCCGGCCATTCAGTCTGCCGCTCAGATGGGTCAGGTCATCCTCCTGGGTTCTCCCCGGGGCACCGCTGAAATCGATCTCTATTTCGACCTCCACCGCACGGGTGTCTCGCTTATTGGCGCCCATGGTGGGCGACAGGCCGATGCCGTCCAGTATGGAGACCCCGATCCTTACGAATTACTCCTCGAACTCCTTGCCCAGGGCCGTGTCCAGATCGCCCCCATCCACACCCATACCCTCCCCGCATCCGAAGCCAACCGCGGGTTTCGAGGATTACTGGATGAAAAAGAAGCGTATCTGGGCGTACTCCTGGACCTGACAAAATGGTAAAGAGAAAACATATATTGCCACCAACCTCTGAAACACCGACAAACCCGGCATAACCACAACCGCTTTCTCCGGGGCACCAGGCGCGACGGCCCTGCACCGATTGTACCCGGGGCACAGCGCTGAGGCCAACCACAAGGCCAAATTCAAAATTTGGGAAAACCCATGTACATCACCCACACCGATCTCGAAATCCAACGCGAACCCTTTGTCCGCCCCTTTGGCTTCAAAGGCTCTGCCTTCCACGAAAAATGGAATCTGATTGTCCGCCTGTGCGACGATCGGGGCAACGAAGCCTTTGGCATCGGCGGCCTGGCCGTGCTCTGGTCCGATGCCGACGTCTTTTCCGCACACACCGAAACCGGCGGCAACGTTTTGCAAACCGCCCTCCTGGAATATGCCCTGCAACAGGTCAAAGATCGAGATTTTTCAGACCCACCGGCCCTTGTTGACGCTCTGGTCTCCGACGTTCACACTTATGGCAAAACCATCACCCAAAACCCCAACCTGCGCCTCACCTTCACCCTCATTTCCCTGGTTGCCCTGGACAATGCCGCCTGGATGCTCTATGCCAAACAACAGGGCCACACCGCCTTCGAAGCCCTCATCCCCGAACCCTATCATCCGTATCTTTCCAACCGGCAAACCCACATTGCCCTGGTCCCTACGGTGAGCTACACCCTTCCGATGGACGAACTGACCACCATCCTGGAGGAAGGTGCTTACATCCTCAAAATCAAAATCGGCCATCCCGGAGAAGAAACAGAAATGGTTGCCAAAGACCAGGCCTGGCTCACCCAGATTCACACCCTCGCCAAAGAGTTTGAAACGCCGATGACAGACTCTGGACAAATCCTCTACTACCTGGATGCCAACGGCCGATATCAAAAAAAAGAAAGCATGGCCCAACTCCTGGACCATGCCGATAAAGAAGGCATTTTGGACCGCATTATTCTGATCGAAGAACCATTCCAGAACCCCGAAACCACGGACGTTCTCGGCCTGCCTGCCCGATTTGCCGGCGACGAAAGTCTGCACACCGTAGCAGACATCCGCACCCGCGTTCAGCAAGGCTATGGCGCGATGGCCGTGAAGCCTGCCGGCAAAACCCTTTCCCTGGCCTTCCAGATGGTTGAAGCGGCAGGCCAGGCAAACGTGCCCTGCTTTGTCGCCGACAACGCCTGTGTGCCCGTCCTGGTTGAATGGAACAAAAACGTAGCCGCCCGCCTGCCGCCCTTCCCGGGCGTGAAGGGCGGCTTGATGGAATCCAACGGCCCCGAAAGCTACGGCACCTGGGACAAACTCCTGTCCGAATATCCCCTTCCAGATGCGTCCTGGTTGCGGTCCCAAAAAGGTGCATTTGTGCTGGAGGAAGACTACTACGCGCAGTCGGGGGGGATTTTTCTGGAGCCGAAAAGCTATACCAGACTGTTTCGGTAGGGGCTTGCCCTCATCCCCCAGCCCCCTCTCCCAAAAAACGGGAGAGGGGGAGACAATCACTTGGGGGATCATCCGAACGGTTGCCCTATGGAAACCCTCAGACATCCCTCTCCCGCCACGGGAGAGGGATGTCTGAGGGTTGCCGTCCAGGCGCCCTCAGACGGGGTGAGGGCCCTCCTCAATGCGAATGCCGGGACACGACATCCCGGATCTTCTGATATTTCACCGCCAGTTCCAAACACGCACCCGTCGACAACTGCCCCACATGCGACCGATAGATCTCTTCCCAGGGCGTCTGATGCTCAAAATCGGGCAGCTTCAAATCCTTCTTCCGTTGCGTCAGTTCCTCCTCGTCCACAAGCATATTCACCGTCCCCGCATTCAAATCGATCCGCACCTTGTCCCCGGTCTTCAACAAAGCCAACCCGCTTCCGATGGCCGCTTCGGGAGAGGCATTTAGAATCGACGGGCTTGCAGAAGTCCCACTCTGGCGTCCATCGCCAATACAGGGCAATTCTCGAACCCCCATCTGTACCAGACGGTCTGGCGGCAACATATTTACAACTTCTGCCGACCCGGGATATCCAATCGGCCCACAATACCGGATAAACAACATCGAGTTCTCATCCACGGGCAAGTCCGGATCGTTGATCCGGTGGTGATAATCCTCCGGCCCGTCAAATACCACCGCCGTGCCTTCCCAGGCATTCTCATCGCCCGGCCGTTCCAAATATTTCTTTCGAAATTCATCGTCAATCACCGATGTCTTCAGCAACCCTGCATCGAACAAATTTCCCGAAAGCACCAGAAAACCGGCATCTTCTCTCAGCGGATTTTCATACGACTTGATCACATCGCCGTCCTGAATCTCCACCCCCTCCAGATTTTCCCCCATCGTCTTGCCCGTCACCGTCAGACAATCCTCATTTAACTTGCCTGCTTTCACCAGCTCCGACATCACAGCTGGCACACCACCCGCCCGGTAAAACGCCTCTCCCAAATACTCGCCAGCAGGCTGACAATTGACCAGCAGTGGAATCCGGTGACCATAGGTCTGCCAATCCTGAATATCCAGCTCCACGCCAATATGCCGGGCAATGGCCTGAATGTGCGGCGGGGCATTGGTGGATCCCCCCAGCGCCGAGTTCACCACAATGGCATTGTGAAATGCCTCTTGCGTCAACACCTTCGAAGGCGTCAAATCTTCGTGCACCATCTCCACAATCCGCATCCCCGTCTGATATGCCATCTGACTTCGGGCTCGATAGGGGGCGGGAATGGCCGCACATCCGGTCAGCGATAATCCCAGCGCCTCGGCAATCGAATTCATCGACAGTGCCGTCCCCATGGTATTGCAATGTCCCACACTCGGCGACGAGGAGGTAACCAGATCCATAAACCCGTCATAATCCAGCTCCCCTGCTGCAAACATCTCCCGTGCCTCCCACACCACCGTGCCCGAACCCGCCAAACGGCCTTTCCAATGCCCGTCCAGCATCGGCCCACCCGACAATACAATCGACGGTAAATCCATCGTACAGGCCGCCATCACACAGGCGGGAGTCGTCTTATCACATCCCGTGGTCAACACCACGCCATCTAAAGGATAACCGTGCAAGACCTCCACCAGCCCCAGATAGGCCAGGTTGCGATCCAGCGCAGCAGTCGGCCGCTTGCCCTGCTCGGCAATCGGATGCACCGGAAACTCAAACGGAATCCCACCCGCATCCCGAATTCCCGCCTTCACCCGGGGGGATAGCCCCACGTGCACCATATTGCACGGCGTCAAATCGCCGCCCGTCTGGGCAATCCCGATAATCGGCTTGCCCGCCTGAAGTTCCTCCCGCGTCACCCCATAATTCATATACCGTTCCACATAAACGGCCGTCATCCCCATATTGTGCGGGTTGTTAAACCACTCCTGGCTGCGCAATTTCCCCTTCACTTCCGCGTAATTCATGCTCACTCCTTTTGACCTAACCTCTCAACCCCTTTGGGGAGGGCAGAGGAAGTTTGTTTTTATTTGCTGCTTCTTTCAAGCGAGATTTCTCCCTCCCCGAATCAGGGAGGGATTGACCAAACACCCCTAAAATCACCCAAAACAAACGCCCATGCAAGCACTACCTGAATGCCCACTACAAAAACCCTGCCCGACAGAAATGTCGGGCAGGGTTTTACCAAAGACGCCTCAAATGAAAATCAGGATTCCATCACCGTGTCAACGCGATCCGCCAGCCAGACATCCAGATCCCGACGTTCTTCCGCGGACAATTGGGACCCAGCGTCCATCCGAGCAATCACCTCAGACTGCTGATCACCGTCCAGCCCGTTGAGTACCCCGATCGCCTGTGCCGACTCCAGTTGCGAAAGCACCGTTGCGACCCGCTCCGACGGTTCATCGTGAATCACCGCCCGAATCTGGTCAGGTGCCAAATCCCGCACTTGCAAAAGCCCACTGAGACCGGCCACCCGATCCAACAGCTTCCGGGTCTTACCCGGTCCCATCACCTTTTCCAGGGCACCCTGGGCAAATTGGACACCGCCGGTGGCCACATATTTCAGAGTCACCAGCACCTGCTCAAATGCTTCCAGCAGCTCGATTTCATCCTCCACCGCATCCCCTTCGGCAACGGCCT
>JAPUJS010000124.1 GCA_027296045.1 bacterium
ACCGAAATAGGTGATATAGAGCACCATCCCCAGGACAGTCAGGACCCCAAGACCCAAGGCCCGGAAAGTCACTTTCTCCCTGGAATGCGTCGACTCGTCTGGTATGTTGTATCGAATTTCTTCAGATTGGGTCATAAGCTGATCCCTGATAGCTGGCGTCCTTCTTCTAAACTCCAATCCTTGATTTCAGTCTCAAAACCTGCTCAATATCCGCCCCTACTGGTGGAATAAGAAAATAAGTTTAGTGGTATGGGATTCACGACTCACGACGACTCGCGTCAAACGTAGGCCACAAGCAGAGCGTCCTATCATTTTCTGTATCTTAAATCTTTTTCATGGGCTTCCTCTTCAGAATCGGTCGCGCTCATCCATAGATTTCTGAAGGCGATCCAGGATCTCCATGGTAGGCAGACAGGTCTTGCAGGAGGTGAGGGGTTTGCGGCCTTCCCGGACGGCGTCGATGAATTCGCGGTCCTGAACGTTGATGCCGCCCGGTTCGAGAGGGATTTCGTTGCCTTCGTGATCCAGGAGTCCGTCTCTTCCGAGGGTATAGGTGGCTTCTTCGCCAATGAAGCGGTAGGTGGAAGAAATCGGGCCGTGGTTGTTGAAGGATTGGGCGGATGTGATGAGGCATCCGGACTTTGACCGCAGGGAAATGGTGATGTCCATCGGAATGCCCAGATCGGGGTGATTGGGACCGGCCTGCGCCCAGGCATCGATGTCGGGCTCGTCGAAGAGCCAGTAGATAAAGTCGACCATGTGGCAGGCCTGGTGCCAGAGGAGTTCGTCGGTCCAGGAACGGGGGTTGCCGAACATGTTGGTGTTGGTGCGTCGGAAAAAGAAGGTCTGCTGGACGATGTGGTGCAAGTGGATTTCGCCTTCTCGAACCTGGCGATAAATTTCACGAAAGGGGCCGCCGTAGCGTTTGGTATGGCAGACCATGCAGACCAGGCCGGATTTTTCCTCGGCCTCGACCAGGCGCTGAGATTCTTCCAGGGAAAGGCCCATAGGGATTTCGACCTGGACGTGTTTGCCCATCTTCAGGGCGAGTTCGGCCTGGCTGGCGTGAACCTGGTTGGGCGTGGTGAGCAGGACGGCTTCGACACCATCCTGGTGGAGGCATTCTTCCAGACTGGTGGAGACATGTGGGATGCCCCATTCTTTTGCGAAGGCAAGGCCGTCTTCTTCAACGCCGCAGGCCAGGGTCACCACTTCGATGTCGTCAAATTGTTTGAGCACCTGTATGTGGTTGGTGCCCATTGCGCCTTCGCCAGCAAGGCAAAATTTCATGGTTTACTCCTTGGTTTTATGCCATGATGTCCAGGGTGTCGGGGGTGACTTCGTGCTGGAGCGGTTCTCCGGCCTGCCAGCGCTGGAATTCTTCGATCATGTAGTCGGCCATCCGGTTCACCTCATCGTTGAGCGATCCGGCAATGTGGGAGGTGAGGGTTAGGTTGGGCAGGGTGTAGAAGGGGGAATCGGGATCGGGTGGTTCGGGCGAGGTGACGTCCAGGAGGGCGGTGAGGGTTGGGCGTTTTTGAAGCTCTGCAATCAGGTCGGGTTCGACAACGGTGGCACCCCTCCCGGTATTGATGAAGGTGGCGTGGTCTTGCAGACACGAGAAATGAGCACCGTGGATCATGCCGACGGTTTGGGGGTTGTTGGCCAGGTGGTTGGAGACGACGTCGCCCTGGCGAAAGGCGTCTTTGAGGGAGACTTTTTGGACGCCGAGTTCTGAAGCGGTTTCGTCGGACAAGAACGGGTCGAAGACGATGATGTTGAGGTGGAAGGGTTGCAGGAGTTCAATGACTTTTTGACCGATAGCACCTGCTCCTAAAAGCGCTACGGTGGCGCCGAAGTTGCCGCGACCTTTGAACGGTTTGTTGCGACGGCCTTCCGGGGTCTGGCAGTCTCGGGTGTTGCGGTAGTATCCTTTGTTGGCAAGCAGGATCTGGGCGAGCGTGTATTCCGAGACAGGGATGCTATTTGCACGCCAGGCACTGCAAACGTGAATGCCGTGTTCCAAAAAGGTGCGGGCGAATTTCTGGACGGAACCGGCACTGTAGAGGACAATTTTGAGATTGGGCAGTTGGTCCAGGTGCTCGCTTTTGAGGACGGGCATCCCCCAGGTGGAGAAGATGACTTCCAGGTCCTGGAGGTTTGTGACATGGTCGGTAAAATTCTCTTTTGAGACGCGATGCGGATATAAGTCGGTTAATTTGGCGACCTGTTCTTTTCGGCCGTTGCTGTAGACATATTGGATGCGTTCTTCGCGGTCTCCGAAGATGGCGGATTTTGTCATGAAAGTCCTTTTAAAATAGAGATCTCGAGTTTTGTGCCTAAAGGTCACCAACCACCGACCGTGAAATTAATCTCCATACAATTCAGGAGCAAGAGAAAAGTTTCAGATTTGGGGATTTTTTTTAAGGTTGTCTCGATATACTCTATTACCGGTTTTTTCTATCAAATGGCCTGAGAGGACAAATAGAGAGGAACTTGTGGCGCTGGCTTGTTCCTTGTGTTTCCCTTTTATGGGCTTTATATTTCCGGAAATTCAAGCGGTTCTGGATTAAAGGGTATTCGGCAAGTCGGTCCACGTGAGGGTGTCCATTAGCAGGGGGTAGAATTACATCTGGAGGGTTTGTTATGGCGTTTGACTTTTTGCTCAAGGGTGGCCATTTAATCGATCCCAAAAATGGCATCGACGGTCCGATGGACCTGGCCATGGCACAGGGAAAAGTTTCAGCAGTCGATTCGGATATTGCTGTGGATCAGGCCAATCATGTGCTCGATATGAGCGGTTTATACGTGACGCCGGGGCTGGTGGATATTCATACCCACATGTACGCCACTCCCGGGCATCGCAACGCCTGGGCCGGTGACAACAGCATTTTGCCAGACGGTTTTAGTTTCAGGACCGGTGTTACCACGATGGTCGATACGGGTAGCGCCGGGTGGCGTCATTTCGAGGATTTTCGGTATCGGGTGATCGACCGTTTCAAGACCCGCATGTTTGCCCTGGTCAATATCGTCGGGATGGGAATGATGACCAATACTGTGGAGCAAAACGTCCATGATATGGATCCCGAGGCCACTTCGGAAATTGCCCGTGAACACGCGGATGTGGTGGTGGGCATTAAGACAGCACATTTCTACGGACCAGAGTGGGTTTCTGTGGACCAAACCCTAAAAGCAGGGGAACTGGCCGGTCTGCCTGTGATGATAGACTTCGGTTATTTTTGCAAGGAGCGTCCCTATTACCGCCTGGTGACCGAAAAGCTGCGGGCTGGAGACATCAGCACCCACATGTACCGCGCAGGGGTGCCCTATGTGGATCAGGATGGCAAGCTTTTGGACTATCTTTTGCAGGCCAGGTCAAAAGGTGTGATCTTCGATGTGGGCCACGGGGGCGGCAGTTTTCTCTTTCGGAATGCCGTGCCGAGTATCGAGCAGGGGTTCTATCCGGATTCGATATCGACAGATTTACACACCGGGAGTATGAATGGGGCTATGATGGATATGACGACGTTGATGTCGAAATTCCTGACCATGGGCATGCCGCTTGTGGAGGTGATCCGGGCTTCGACCACGAATCCGGCCCATGAGATCAACCATTCCGAATTGGGGCATCTGACGGTTGGGGCCGTAGCCGATGTGGCGGTTCTCAACCTGATGGCCGGCCAATTCGGATATATGGATGTACGAGGTGGCAGGCTGGAGGGCGACCAGCGTCTGATGTGTGAGATGACCTTTAAGGACGGCAGGGTGG
>JAPUJS010000125.1 GCA_027296045.1 bacterium
CCAGGGTGTCCAGGAGGAGGCCGACCTGCCAGTCGATTTGAGAGACCATGCCGTAGTAGGCGGCTTTCATGTTGCGGTAGATTTCGTCGGGGGCGTCCGGGAAGCCTTTGTATTTGTGGTCTTCAGCCCGGAAATAGAGCCCGTATTCGGCGGGTTTTTTGGAGATGTCGTCTTCCGATCGTACGAAGGGGGGCAGGGTGTCGGGGTTGTACATATTTGCAAAGCGACCTGAAGGGACGTAAGGATGATGCGGGCCATAGAAGCCGGCCCAGAGGAAGAAGGGGTTGGAGGTGTCCAGGTTTTCGAGGTATTCGATGCTTTTCATGCCGACATACGCATCGATGTGGCAGTCTTCGGGCAGGTCGGAAGGCACGGCACCGAGGTGTTTTCGGAAGTTGGGCAGGGCATAGCCGGTTTGATATTCATAGCCCTGGTCTCTGACGTATTGCTCGAAGGGATTGGGATCGGTGACGGTATAATCTCCGTCGGGGCGTTCTTTCCAACCTCTGCGGATGCCGGCGGCTGCGGTGTGATCCAGAAAGTTCTGGAATTTTTGTTGGCCAATGCCATGTTTGCCAACTGCTGCGGTGGTGTAGCCCTCTTTTTTTAGGCACTCGACCAGCGTGATTTCGGTTTCGTTGAGTTTCGATCCGTTCCAGCGCACGCCGTGGTTTTTGGGATAGCGGCCGGTCATGAAGGTGGCACGGGAAGGCGAGCAGACGGGGTTTTGAACAAAGCAGTTCGACAGGCGGACACTCTGGGAGGCCAGGCGGTCGATAGCGGGGGTCTGGATGACGGGGTCCCCGGCGTAGCCCAGGGTGTCGTGGCGGAGGTGATCGGTGGTGATGAAGAGGATGTTCGGAGTAGCTGAGGAATCAGGCATGGTACGGTCCTTATATTTAAAATTTCGATTTGGCCTTGTGGCAGATCGGAGCATCGTGCTCCGGGTACAATCGGTGCAGAACCTCGACGCATGGTGCCCCTCCGATACCGGTTGTGGAAGGGCGGTGTGTCGGTGGTATGAGGAGATTAGGTTAAATCATCGCTCAGAATGGTCGGGCACCAGAATTTTTCGATGTATTCGATAATCAGGCGGGTGCCTTCCGCGTGGCTCACGTAAGGGGGTTTGGCCGGATTATACATGGCATCAGTGAGGTCACGGATGAGCACGACGTCCACTCCCCACCGGGTCATCTGTTTGATGGCGAAGGTGCGGTTGAGCACACACATATTTGTATGCACGCCCAGGAGAAGGAGGGTGTCGATGCCTTGTTGTTGCATGAAGTTGTAGACTTCTGAGCCTTGATCCGAAATGCCGTCCCGGTCCGGATCGATATCGATGCCTGCGTGCTGGCGTGTCCAGACAGAGGTGGTTTCCATTTCTTTGGGGTTTTCCCCCGTGTCGGAACCGCCGTCTGTGGCATCGACGGGCATGGGTGGATCGTCGTGGTCGATTTCTTTTGGTGGATCGACAGGAGGAACATCGATCATGCGTTGCCGGGCAGGCGTGTCTGCATAGAAGTCCATGGTGCTGGAAGGGGCATGGATAATGTGTACACCTTTTTCACGGACGAATGTGACGACTTCATTCATGCGGGGAACCATTGCATCGACCCGCTCGGCGGCACCCCGGCTCCAGTGCGTGTTCCAGACGTCGCAGAGCAGCAGGGCGGTTTGATCGGTGGAGACGGTGCGGGATGTTTCGAGGACTTGCCACTGGCTGTGGCCGTTGTCGTCCTGTGTGAGATTCTGGTGTCGCAGGTGAAGTTCGAGGTCTGCCATGGTGTTTCCTTTGTGTTTGTGGATTTGGACGGATGTGGTGCCTTACCCGTTCGGGCGGATAATGGATCGGGTGTCAGTACTCCAGGACGTATCGGGCGACGGATTCGTGTGTGGCAAACCAGATATCAGGGGTGTTCAGGATGGTCTGAATGAGATCCTCCAGCATGGCCAGGCGCGACCGGTGACCGATGACCTGGGGATGCATGGTGAGTAGAAAGAGCGTGCCTTCCTGGCAGGCCAGATCGAATTCGGCCTGCCAGATTTCCAGGACAGCGTTGGGGTGGATGTAAGGACTGCTGCCGGAGGCACGGTCGATCTGGAAATAAGGGTAGTCGTCGAGGAGCCACTCCACGGGGAGTTCTACGATGCCGGTGGGTTCGCCGTTTTCCAGGAGTTCATAAGGCCGGTCGTCTTCCATGAGACTGCTGTCGTAGAGCAGGCCCAGGTCCCGGAGGATGCCCAGAGTATGGGGCGTGAAGTCCCAGGAGGGCGTTCGGATGCCAGCGGGGGGCTTGCCCAACCGGTCTTTCCAGAAGTCAAAGGAATTTGTCAGTAACTCGCGTTCCTGGTCCGGCGTGAGGTCCTGGGCCAGTTCGTGGATCCAGCCGTGAATGCCGATTTCGTGGCGGCCACATTTTAGGATGGCGTCAACCGCTTCTGGATGGAGCTGTGCGGCCACTGCCGGGACGAAGAAGGAGGCGGGCAAATCGTATTTGTCAAACAGGTTCAGGATGCGCGGAATGCCCACGCGGGCACCATAGCCGCCCCGAGCCATCGCGGCGGGCGAGTGCTGGTTTCTGCGCAGCCAGCCGGTCTCCGCGTCGAAGTCAAAAGAGAGGGCCACGGCGGCTCGGGCACCGTCCGGCCAGGAGGGCGGGGTGAGGTCGCGTCCTGCGCGGGCCCGATCGGTGACGGTTCGGGTTTGTTCCAAAGACCATTCCCAGATGGGTTTTTCCATTTCATTCCTCTCTTATTCTGCAACGTTTGAAACGGTATTTTTATAATCTGGCAAATCCCTCGCGGGTTTCGGATAGAAACGGTATAACCCGATCGCGGGTTTTCCGGCCGGTTGCATCTTCCACGCCGGTGTGGACGTCCACACCGGCGGGTCGGACCTCCAGAATGGCTGTTCGAACGTTTTCGGGCGTCAATCCGCCGGCCAGGATGACGGGGCGGGAAGTGGATTCGATCAGGCGGCGGGTGACGGACCAGTCGTGTGTTTTTCCGGTTGCGCCTGTTGCTCCGGTTGTTGGATCGAACGTGTCGGTGATAAAGGCATCGACGTATGGGGCCAGCCGCCGGGCGGTTTCTTCCAATTCGGCCATGTTGTGCTGTCGGACAACCAGGCTTTTGATGATCTGGAGGCCCGAGGCAAGTGTTTTTAAATGCTTGAGTTCAGACTCAGAAATATCGCCGTGGAGCTGGACAATCGGCGTTCCAAGTTGCTGGCAGAGGGTGTGGATTTCCTCTGCACAATCCAGGTAAGTGATCAGAACGCCGCACACCGGGGGCTGGAATGTCTGGATGATTTGGGCGACCGATTCTTCCGACAGGTCTTCTTTGTGTACCGGAAGCCGCAAGGGGAAGCCCAGGCAGGTGACGCCGCAGTCGATGAGGAGTTGGGCTTCTGTTTGATCGATGACACCGGCGATCTGGATGTAGTTTTGAAATTCGATGGCCATTCAAGTAGATCGGTTTGCCCAGACAATGAACAGGGGATCGGTATTCTGCGCGAGATGATCCCAGGTCTGGACTTTGTCCCAGTTGTCGATAAAGTAACTTTTGACCAGTTCGATGTGTTGTGCATCGGTCATGGCCAGCCAGAGGGCGATGGCTTTCTGGGCAAAGCAGCGGTTGGAGAACGAGACGATGCAGGGGGCACCCGGTTTGAGGATGCGGTTCACATCGCGAAAGATATCGATGGGGCGGGTCATATATTGGACCGAGACCGTGCAGATGGCTGCATCGAAGGTCTGATCGTCAAATGGGAGGCGGAGTGTGGCGTTCAGGTTGTGGACGAGCCATTCATCCAGTTGAGGATTGTCTTCCATCTCTTCGGCGTTCATGCCCAGGCCCACTACTCGGGCGGGATTCAGATCCGACGGGAGGTGGGAGCGCCAGCTGCTCATTAAATCCAGGTAGACGCCGCCGGGTTTCAGGTGATTGGATAAGAAGCCGGTTAGAGACGCGATGGCCGGGCCGTCGATGTGGACGACCTTTCGGGGCTGGAGATAGAAGAGGGCGTCGTTGGTTGGATCAGCCCGTTCAAAACACGGGGCCGGCAGGTCTTTGGGATCGATCATGTCGCAAGGTGTATGGCCCGAAGTTGCCTCCTGACCCCTGGTCCTGCATTCGGGTGGGAGCCAGCTCCTGCTGTGAGATTACAGAAATTTGATTTTGACGATATAACAGGCCAATATCAGCATGGCCAGGAAGCAGATCCAGAGGATGATGTCGGATTTCCACGTGGGCTTGATGCGGACGTCGAGATGGAAATAGCGCAGGAAGACCGTGCCCCCCGCCACGATGGGGGACATGATGGCTGCAGCGATTCCACCGATGGTCAGTAATAGGACGGGGCTCTTGACGTAGAAATAGGCCAGGGCAATGATGGTGGGAGATACGACCGCCCAGATTCGGAGGATGCGGAGGCGAGCCCGGTAGTCGTTGGGATCGATGACGCCCATAACGGACATACAGTCTGCAAAGGTTCGGGAGCTGGCGCCCAGTCCGGAGACTGCGGTGGAGAAGAGGACGAAGAAGGCTCCGACCATGAAGAGGTAAGAGGCCCATTCGCCCAGGGTCTCGGTATACATGCTGGACAGAACGCTCAGGGTTGACAGGCCGCCGGGTGTGGCACCTGTTTTGTGAAGGACACCAGCCCCGAGCATGTAGAAGGGAATGGTGGCACAGGTGAGCAGGAGCAGGGTGAGGCTCACATCGGCCTGCATGACCTTGATCCAGCCCTTTGCCCGGCCGACCCATTCCGGGCTGTTATCTGTGGGACCCGAAAACCGGGCATAGCCTTTTTCGACACACCAGTAGGTGTAGGCCATGGTCTCTCCCGAGGAAACGCCGGTACCGCCGTAGGCCGCCAGGGCGACTGCAACGGCCATGGCGGGGAACTCGAAGGTGAGCCCTCCCTGAAAGTCTGCCCAGGTGATGGCATAAGGTGTGAGTTGAAGGAGGACGGCGCAGGTGAGGGTGATGAAGGTGAAGGTGACGACCATGACGATGAGGAGTTTTTCGAGGAAGCGGTAGGTCCCGGTCAGTATAATGCCCGAGGTCAGGGCGGCGACAACGACCGTCCACCAGGTGGATTCAATGGCGGGGAAGGCCAGGTTCAGGGCCTGTCCGGCGCCTCCGTAGATGCCGCTGCCTGTCATGTGGCTCGGGATGAGGTACAGGATCCAGACCCAGATAAACCAGGAGACTTTGGTGTTGGCTTTCAGGGAGGGCAGTTTGCCGGGCAGGCGGTTGAAGGCCCACAGGACGGTTTCGCCGGAAGAGACGGTGTAGCGGGCCAGTTCGGCCTGGATGATGCTTTTGCCCCAGCAGGACAAGAGCATCCACCAGAACATGGTAAAGCCCACGGTAGCGCCCAGCGTGGTGGTGAGAATGATTTCACCGGAGCCGACAACAGAGCCGACTAAGATGAGCCCGGGGCCAAGGAATTTGAGGGTTTGACCAAATCCGACGGGAGGCTCTTGAATGGCTTCGGGGGTACGTGCGTAAGGATTTTCAGGCTGGTTTGAGGCCTGGGTGGCTTCGGACATGCGCTTTCCTCAGGTTATTTGGAGTTTTTGCAAATAAAGATGCGCCAGTAGGCCCCTGCATTGATGGCCAGGACAAGCGTGCCTAAAAGGAGCTGGATGTTCCGTGTCAGGTGGGCGGGATAAATGACGGGTATCAGATAGTGTTCGATAAAACTGGTTGTATAGCCTACTATGCCGCCCCGGGTTCGCAGTGTATTTTCGAGCGGGGTGAGCGGACAGATGCCACCGGTGTATTCGATCCAGGCCGACCAGAGGATGGCGGGCAGGTGGAGCCAGACCACCCAGCGCCACCGGAAAATTAGCATGCCGCCCAGGACGGCAAAAAAGATAAATCCGAGGTGGAGACAGACGACCAGGTCGGCGAGGATGCGGTGAACCATAGAGCGTTTGCAAATGATAATCGTTCGGTGTGCTTCACGTCCAGGATTCAGAATGGCCGGGAATCCCAGATTTGTTTCGGTCCTTTTCCAGGGTCTGTCAGACCCCTTTCCTGTTCTCTGCGGTAGCCCAGGGCAAAGGAGATGTAAGTAACACCATCGATGGTGTGATGCCGATTTCGGTGTTGGTGGCCGTAAAAATGAATGTGGGATCCCAGCGACCGAATTTGTGCCTCCAGGCCCTTGCTTCCGGCCACACGGCTGAAGTTGAAGGTGGGGTGTGGGTCCTGGGGATGGGGCTGAATTACATCTGGAATGATTCCGTCCTTATAGATCAGTTCTTGTCTGGGTAAAAAATGGCTGAAGGAGATCACGGTTTCTTTGCGTTTTGAAATCGGCTCGTTCAAAGTGAGAAAGTGCTGCGCAATGGAGGTATTCAGGGGGGGCCACCTGGTAAAGTGGAGATCGCTCCATATTTGCAGGGTGGGATCTTCGCCAATTTTGGGGACACAGAGGCTTTCGGGTCCTTCTTTTTCGTACCAGGAAAAGAGGGGAACGATCCAGACGGCGGTGTCGATTTTTTCGGGCCGGGTCGCAATTCCCAGGTTTGCACACAGGTCCAGGATGTGGGTAAATTTCTCCAGAGAATCGGCACATTCCCCTCTTCGGACCCAGAGTTCGTGGTTGCCGGGTACGAAGAAGACGCGAGCGAATTTTTCCGTTAAACACGAAAGAGCATCCTGGAGTCGGTCCAGCCGGTCGCTGACGTCGCCGGCAAGGATGAGTACGTCTTCGGGATAAGTGGAGATATCATCCAGCCAGTTTCGGTTTTGCTTGTAGTCGACATGCAGGTCCGAGATGGCAAAGATACGCATGGGTTATTCTGATTCAACTCGGCGGGCGGTATTTAGCACGACGGGTTCGAGAGGCACGTTTTCGTGGGAGCCGTGGTTGCCGGTGGGCACGGCTGCAATTTGGTCGACGACGTCCATTCCATCGGTGACTTTTGCAAAGACGGCGTAGCCGAAATCCCGTTCCCCGTGATCCAGAAATTTGTTGTTGTTCACATTGATGAAGAACTGGGAAGTAGCACTGTCCACGGCTTGTGTACGGGCCATCGAGAGGGTACCGCGTTCATTTTTGAGGCCGTTGTCAGCCTCGTTTTTGATTTGTTCTCTGGTGGCCTTTTCGTTCATGTCGGCTGTGAAACCACCTCCCTGGACCATAAATTCCGGAATGGCGCGATGGAAAATGGTGCTGTCGAAATGGCCATCGTCCATGTAGGTGAGGAAGTTTTCGACGGTGATGGGGGCTTCTTCTGGAAAGAATTCGAGGGTAATGTTGCCCAGGGTGGTTTCAAAGATGACCATTTAGTCTCCTTCATAGGGTATGGAACGGGGCTTTGGCGCAAAGGCGGATCATAGATACTCCTGTGGGTTGGCGTGAAAGGGCTCACCAAAATAACGAATTCAAAGCGCTATATCAAGCAGTCTTAAAAGAGGTCGCCCCTCTACAATAGAAAGCAGAGGGGCGACCTGAAATGGTGAAGCATATTTTGATGTTTTTAATATTCCTGACTCCACTGAGAAAAGGAGGCGTTGGATTGCTGTGGCCGATGATTTCGGTAGATGATGCGGACAATGGGCCACACAATCAGAAACAGTCCGATGCCAACCAGGATGGGAAGATTGGATGGTGCGGGGTTGGGATCTTTCTCTTGCAAACTGAAGTTGAAGGTGGTGGTGAAACCGGCCAGGACTTTGATATCGGTTTTTTGCCAGACATCTTCTGTGGAGCGCGGAACCGTGAGGGTGTGGACGCCTGGACTGACGTTCAGAAAAACATAGGATCCATTTTCGTCTGAGACGACGCTTCGGTCGGTGCCTTCCAGGTGAATGTGAATTCCGAGGAGGGGTTTTTGGGTTTGCGCATCGAGAATTTGACCCCGAATGGTTCCGACTGTAGTACCAGCCTGCACGGAACTTGCAAGCACAATCAGGACGGTCAGTGCTGGAAATAGGTGTCGCATGGTATCTCCTTTTCGGTGTCTGGTTTTGTTTTTACGGGCAGAAGATCAGGTTTCTGTCTTCTTATGCAAGCAGCGTGCCGAGTCCGAGATTCATGCGAAATTGATGCATATCTGATACGTATTTATGAAGTTACAAAAAGGATCGTTTTTGGAATAAGAATGTGTTGGCTGACAATATATTAGTCGATTCTTTTTGTAATTTTATATAAATAATTATTTTATAGTAATTTAAATCAATAGTAATAAAATTGCCAGGCGTGACACATTTTTTGGCAACAAGAAGGCCTTTTCGGTACACGACAAAAGGAAAAGGCCGGGAATAGGACAAAAGGATTGCCCGTTGTGTCCTGTGAATTGTATCTGTTTGAGTACGCCCCGTATCCGATTGTGCAAAAACCTGACGTATCCGATTTTCGGATGATTCGCACAGAGGCACCAGGGCGGAACGCGGAGCGATGGGTTGTTTATTTTAAGCCGGCTTCCAGGAAAGGTCGGTAATATTCCAGGTCGGGGGTCTGGAGGTCGGGGTCTTTTCCTTTTTCATCACAGCGCCGGAGCTGGATGGCGTCTTTGAAATGGGGGTTGGATTCGAAGGCTTTGACTTGTATTGCTGAAAATGGGCCGCCCTGGAGTTTGAGGCTGCGTACGGAAACGGGCGAGAGCTGGGAAAAGTAGTCGGGGTCGGCGGCACAAAGATAGCGTTTGGCGGCCACGTGAAGTCGGCCTGGTTCGGTGACGGCGGGGATGAAATGTTGCGAGAGGAAGGCGGCCCCGACGATCTCGTGTTTTCCGTCGATGTCTGGGGTGGTCAGGTTTTCTGGAATGTCGTGCATCACGTGGCCATAGTCGTGGAGCAGGGCGGCGGCGACGAGGGTGTCCGAGCCTTTTTCTTGCTGGATAAAATAGGCGGTCTGGAGGGCGTGTTCGGTCTGTGTGACGGCTTCACCGCCGTCGTAGAGTTCGTCGCCATATTGGTAATAGGTTTCCAGTATTTGGTCGATGATGGGGTCCATGGTTTAAGCCTCCTTTTTAGAGGGTGCCCACACGGGGGCATATTTCAAGAGGGTTAAGAAGAAGAGAAGGGCAGCGATCAGGTCGACAAAGACAACGACCATGGTCATCCGGGGGCCGGTGGACTCGAACAACTGGCCGATGAGCCATGGAACGGTCATGCCTCCCAGACTGGAGCCGACGAAAAACCACCCGGTGATACGTGCGGTCAGGTACACGCGGCTTTCGACAAAGGTGAGAAGGGTTGCGAACATCGAGGCGATGAACAGACCGGCACCCAGGGTGCCGATCCAGGCGACGGTCAGGGACGTTGGGAAGAGGAGGATCAGGCCGACACTGAGCGCTGCGCCCAGGATGTCGGTCAGGAGCATGGTTTGGGGGGGCAGTTTGCTGGAAATGGGAATGGCAATCAATCGGCCCACTGTGAAAGCACCCCAGAAGCCGGATGTGAGATAGGCTGCGGATGTTTCGGTGGCCAAATTCTGTTCAAAAGCATAGGTGTAGATCCACCCACCGATGCCGGCTTCGGCACCTACGAAGACAAAAAAACAGGCACCCACCAGAATGATGAAGGATGGCCGGATTTGGGCTGTAGCATGGGTTTCGGGAGGGGTTTGGATCTGGGGACTGGGCAGGAATAGGATCCAGATGGCGATGGGTGCGATGAGGAGGGCAAGTATCCAGTAGGCCCAGGCAATGCCCTGGGTGAGGCCAATGGCCTGGGCGATGATGAGGGGCGACAGGAAAGCACCGACTCCGAAGAAGAAATGGAGGCCGTTCATAAATGGCGCCAGGTTTTCGGGATGGTTCCAGATCAGCAAGGTGTTGCCGCCGATTTCGATCATGCCTTCGGCTGTGCCCAGGAGAAACATGGCTGCGATGAGGAACCATAAAGAGGGGAGGCTTGGCATGAGTGCCAGGGTGCCGGCGATGGTGAGCAGGCAAAGGGCTAAGACGGGGTGGCCGGAAACGTGGTCGTAGAGCCGGCCGCAGACCAAGATGCCGAGCAGATATCCCAGGGAGCGGGCGATAAACAGGGTACTGATATGACCCATATGGCTTTTTGTCTGTTCGGCCAGACCGGGCAGGGTGGGCCCTAAAGAAGCGAGGGTGAGGCCGAAGCCGATGAAGGCGGCATAATAGGCCAGGGTTCGGGTGATGTGGGGGAGGTGGGGGCTTTCGATCATCGGATGAGAGGGGCCTATTCGATCACACCGTGACCCAGACAGATGTCTCTGTCGTAAAAGACGGCGAATTGGCCAGGGGCGATGCCGGGGTCTTTTACGGTGAGGGTGACGGACAGGCGATTTTGTTCGACGGTTTGAATCCGACAGGGGATGTGTTCCGGACCATGACGAAGTTTGAGGTGCAGATTCGATGTTTCCGGAGCGGTGCTAATCCAATTTAAGTTTGTGACGGTGAAGCAATCTCGGGCACGGTCTTGCTGGTGGGATTTGTGGGAGACATAAATGGTATTGGTGTCCGTG
>JAPUJS010000126.1 GCA_027296045.1 bacterium
GCCATCATCATCCGTCCTGTTCCTTTCTTGACAGCACCAACCGGGGTGCGGAAATCGCAATAATAACCAATCCTAAAATAAACGCCATCGCACAGGCATAGCCCATATCAAAATACTCAAACGCGTTCTTAAACACCCAGTGATACAGCGTCAACGTCGCCGTCCCCGGCCCCCCGTCTGTCATGACCTTGGGCAACGCAAACACCTTCAAAGATCCGATCAACGACAAAATCAAAACCACCGTCGTCGTATGCCGCAACGACGGCAGCGTAATATGCACAAACCGGCTCACCGGTCCTGCCCCGTCAATCGACGCCGCCTCATAATAGCTCTTTGGAATATTGCTCAACCCGGCAGAAAACAGCACCACACTCACGCCAATTCCCCAATAACTCGTCAACACAATCGCCGCCATGGACCAGCCCACCTCGCCCAACCAATTTACCACAAATGGCTCGTGGATCACCTGCGCGATCAGATTGTTCACCAGCCCGAACCGCTCCGACAGCATCCAGATAAAAATCACTGCCCCCATCGCCTCCGGAATTAATACCGGAATAAACAACACCGCCTGACACGCCTGCCCAAACTTCCCGGCCGCCTGAATCAAAGAGGCCAGCAACAACGACAACCCCACCGTCACCGGTACGTGAAATGCCGTAAACACCAGCGTATTCCACATCGCCGTCTGAAACGTTGGATCCAATAGCGCCCGCCCATAATTGCCCAACCCAACAAATGTGGTCGTATTCGACCAGATCAGATTATAATCTGTCAAGCTCAACCACAAAGACCAGATCAAAGGATAGGCTACAAAAATGACCAGAAAGACGGCCGCAGGGAGGGCGAAAAGGTAGCCTGAGAGATTTTTGTGAATGGATTTCGGCATGAAATTCATAAGGGAAGGGGGAATCGGGACTTCCTTATTCAAAATGTTTTCGCACATCGCTCAAATTTAACTGCGCCAGTTCCCGCTGCAATCGCCTCAACATCGGATCTAGCGCCATCTGCCCGGTCAAAAACCCCTGCACATTTCGCTTGATCGCATCGGTGGCCGGCAATTCATCTCGAAACATCGGATCGGCCGTCGATCGTTCCGCCCACGACGCCAGCCAGTGTGCCTCCGGTTCGTCCAGCGTCTCGAATACACTGAGCATACACGGCAGCTTCCCATACTTCTCCCAGGCAAATCGCGAAAAATATGGTGCCATCAATTCTTCTTCCACAAATTGCCTCGCAAGCCCAATCGCCCGGCTGTTTTTGGGAATCACCACACTTCGGGTTCCCCCGATCACACCGCCACCGCCGGGCACGGGCATAATGGTTGCATTTCCTGCACCCAGTGTCTCTTCTGCCTCCAAATAGCGAGAATGCGTGGTCAGGATCATTGCGACCAGCCGGGCCTTAAAATCGGACCGCGGCTGATTCACATCCGTCATCGACGCCAGCGTCGTAATGCCTTCCTTCGCTCCCGCCTGGGTCAATGTCAACAACTCCCGCACTTCAGGCCGATCAAACAGCAATTGACCCGACTCCGAATCCACCAATGTCCCCCGAGCCGCTTTCATAGCCGAAAACAACATACTATTGGGCCAGCTCCAGTTCCCTGCCAGCCCCACCACCGTCACATGCCCGTTTTCATCCCGCACGGTCATCCGCCGGGCATAGTCAAACACTTCCTCCCAATTTTTCGCCGGAATCATATTCCCGTTCTGATCCAGCAACCCGGCCCGAGCAGCCATCTCCTTATTCACGGAAAAGCAAAACAGCTCCGCCGTAATCGGCAACCCATACTGCTTGCCTCCAAACCGATTCATGTCGTAAAACGTTGGAATAAACGCCGACCGCTGCAAAACAGGTCGGGTCTCTAAATAATCATCCCAGGGCAGCAACAAATCGCGAGCGGCCCAGACCGCCACTGTATTTTCCACCGTCCCAAAAAACATATCCGTATCGCTGCGGCGGCTCATCATCGAAACCAGCAGTCGGTTCTGATATCCATCCGGGGCCTTCAAAATCTCAACATCCACCCCCGGATGGTTCTTCTCAAACCGTTCCTTGGCCTCTCGCAGCGGATACTTTTTAAACATCCACGGCTCGGACATCACCCGCAACCGAGTCTGGCTCTGCCCCACGCCTTCGCCACCACAAGAAAAAAAGCAAAGCGTTGCCACCAGCATCATCCAGAACTTCATCATCTCCTCACCTATCTTAAAGAGCCTGACCACTTTCCCGGGCATCTTCCCCCCGGGCCGTTTCATATACCGTCCGGATCACATCTTCAATATCCGGTTCTTGCACCCCAACACCCTTCATCTTATACTACACTGTGGCCTATCAAGCTCTGCGCCTGGCAATAGCCAATCCGATTGAAGCGTTGCGGTATGAATAGGAATGCTATGTCCAGGTGTCACAGATCAATTTTTTAAAGAGCGCAACAGATACAACAGTGGTATTCACCAGTTTATGTGCTTCAGAGAAATCTCGATCTCCCGTAATAAAAAACTCGCCTGAGCTGAGAGCGCACAGGCGATGAATTTGGCGTCTTTTCGATCTCTCGGAAATGCAATTGTCTGGTCAACACCAATCGTCGTTGTAGATACATGAAGCGTCTGTGCCCACTGATTCAAGATATTTTCGGACAAATCGAACTTGGGGCGGTTGAGAACGTCAAGATATTCGTTCAAGATTTCATCAGAAACAATCCACTCAAATTCATGATGTTCAACAATAAACAGAATCACGTCTTCAGGTTCTCGATCTCGAAACGCAGCAGAGATCAAGACATTTGTATCAATGACAATTTTCATTGATCATTTCGATAGGCTTCAATTTCAGCTGCAATATCATCTTCTGTGAGCGTTTGAACCTGAGGCAATTGCTGAGTCTTTTGAAATAGCGTTCGCAATTCTTCCTTTAGATTTTTGCTCTCTTGATCCGTTGCACGAAGTGTGATTTCCACTTCCTGTCCCGGTTGAAAAGGCAAATCCACAAGCACAACTTGCTTCGGATCTTGAATCACAAGACGCTTGCGATACGTATTCATAGCGAAGCTCCAAATAGAGTTGTCCGACAATTTCAGCCACAATATCATCTTCTGTGAGCGTTTGGATCAGGTTTAATCTTTCCAAAAACTAAAGCATTTTGCTGTCGATATCAAGCTCTTAAACCCGCTGGAAAATAATCAGAAGCCTCAATCACCAAGCTCCCTCCCCGTCCCGGGGAGGGCTGGGGAGGGGTCATACTTCTTCAAACGCCTTTGCCAACCGCTGAATACCCACATCAATAGTGGCTTCATCCATACACGAAAAGTTCAAGCGCAACGTATTCGTCTCTTCCCGATCCACATAAAACGGATGTCCCGGCACAAAAGCCACACCCTCTTCTAACGCCCGGTGAAAGAGGTCCAGTGTGGAAACCGACCCCGGCAACGTCACCCACAAAAACATCCCGCCTTCCGGCTCGGTATAAACAACATCATTTGGGAAATATTTCTGAATCGCTTCGACCATCGCATCCCGCTGTGCTCCATAAGCGCTCCGAATTACCTCCAAATGGGCATCCAGATCGTTGTCCATCAAATATCGGTACAACACGTGCTGACAGAACGTGCTCGTATGCAGATCCGAAGCTTGTTTTGCAACCAGCAGCTTTTCCATCAATTCAGCAGGGGCCACAAGCCCACGTGGCCAAACTCTTCCTGAACGGCAAAAAAGGTACCCTCGGAACCCTTCGCACCCTTCCCTCAGACCCTTTGTAGCCTATCCTTTCTGCGCCCGATATTCCTCCCACATCTCCGGCCTCGGCGGATAATATTTCCCCGGCGCACATCCTTCTGCCTCGATCTTCTTCTTAATATACGCCTCCACCCCTTCGTGATCCTCCACGACCTCCACGCATTCCTCCGCAAACCACGACGGCACCACCACCACGCCGTCGCCGTCGCCCACCAGCACATCGCCGGGACGCACCAGCACCCCGCCGCATTGAATATCCACATTTTCTTCGGCCGGCACGGTCCACGGTATCGACCCGTAAGGCGTCCGATCCCCCGCATAAATAATCAAATTATAGTTCTCCTCTTCCATCACCCCCAGGTCCCGCATCCCCCCATCGGTCACAATCCCCTCCGCCTTGTTCATCTTCAGTTGCAACGCCTTCACATCCCCAAAAATACATGACCGCTTCTTTCCCATCATATCCGCCACCAGCACATCGCCTGGGCCACACCGGGCCATCGCCCGATATTCGGGTGCGTCCTCCCCTTTGGGGATGCCTGCCTGCAAATCCGGTCGAGGCGGCAGATACCGCAGGGTCCGAGCCCGGCCAGCCAGACGTTGCCCAGGCGTATACAGATACACCTCTTCCATAAACGGCAACACCACACCCGCATCCCGATGCACATGACTCCAGATGGTCGCCACCGGAAGCTTCTTAAATCGATCCAATATCTCCTGCGATACGTCAACAGGTTCAAAAGAACGCTCTGCCATCTCTTCCTCCCTTTATTGGGTCAACCAGTCGGATAAAACCCTATTCCGATTCCAGAAACCGCTTCCTATCGCCTTTGGACCTCAAATGTGCTACAGTATTCCGATTTCGAAATTCATCGCGCCGAGCCGCCTGGCCAGAGCGGATTTGCCAGAGCCGGTTCCTCAAACACAATGGCCGCCAGCCGATTCGAAATATCTCTCATCGGTGTGGGATTGACATTGCTCAGCACCACCACACAAACTTGCTGTTCGGGAAAGCGAAGCAAAAACGCATTGAAGCCCGAAACGCCTCCACCGTGCATGATCCCTCGATATCCGGACCAGTTCACCACCCGCCAGCCGTACCCGTAGTTCTGGCGCACCGTCGTATACATCTGTTTGTAACTCTCTTCAGAAATAAACTCGCCGCCGGTCAAAGCCCGATCGAAGCGACACAGATCTCCCACCGTAGAATACAGATTTCCGCCGCCGGTTAAAATGGGCATAAAAATCGGAGCGGCATTCACCAGCCCCTCATCCGTGGG
>JAPUJS010000127.1 GCA_027296045.1 bacterium
GTAATACTGTGCGCGAAATCGACGCCACTGTTGTTCGGATGTGCCCGGGCCGTACTTTCCCATTTTGTGCCCATCTGCGTGCAGATAATATTCGGCGCGTTTTCGGTTGAACAGGGAAGCGCCTTCCGGGAATTCTAAAAAAGTGGGTCCGACGGGTAGTTCGTCGGGATTGTGTACATCGTTCAGGGGTCCTGTGTAGGGACCGTGCGGTTCGGGGCAGTGTACTTGTAACATAAAGGGTTCGTGTTGCCTGGATTTCAGGAATCGTGCGGCTTCATCGGCCAGGTAAGATACATGGGTGAGTTCTTCGGGAAGGTTGGAACGGAACTGGGCGGAGAACACGCGATGCCCGGCGGCGGTGGTGCGGTCGGGTTCGATGTCGTTTTGGAGCAGGAACTGGTGATAGGGTGTGTCGGGATGATCGATTACCCAGGGCAGTTCAAAGATGGGTAGCCATTCGTCAAATCCGTGCTGGCAGGTGGTTTCGTTGCCCAGGTGCCATTTGCCGTAATAGGCGCAGTGGTAGTCGTCGGAGACCATTTCTGCAATGCTTTGGATGGCCGGGTCGAGTTGTACATTGTTTTTGATCATGCCTGCAGTGTGCGGGTAGAGTCCGGTCAGGAGGGTTGCTCGGGCAGGCGTGCAGACAGGTTGGGCGCAATAGGTATTTTCAAATACGAAGCTCTCTTTGGCCAGGGCGTTTAAATGGGGCGCCTGAATCCAGTCATTGCCATAACAGGCCATGGTGTCGGAGCGTTGCTGGTCGGTGATGAAGATGAGGAGGTTGGGCTGGGTTGCCATGGGTGGATCCTTAAATTTTGACCTTCATGCCCGGCGAGCGGCGAGGGGAACCGAAAAATCGTTGGCGAAGCCGACCGTTCATTTCTTCCAGGACGTCCGGTTTTTCTGTGGCGATGTTGTTTCGTTCGTGAGGGTCGTTTTTCAGATCGTAGAGTTCGAGCATGTCGTTGTAGTTGTCGATGAGTTTGTATTCCCGGGTTCGGATGCATCGGAAGTTGTCGAGCATGCTGGCGGTTTCGGTTCGGTGTTCTGTGGCTTCTCCGTTGAGAATGGGAACGAAGGATTGGGCATCGATGTGGGGTTGTGGAGGGAGACCGGCCAGTTCACAGATGGTAGGGTTGAGGTCGATGAGTTCGATGAGAGCGTCGGAGACCTGGCCGGGTTGAATGCCCGGACCGGAGACGAGCAGGGGCACGCGGAGGGAGGCTTCGTAGGCGACAAATTTGGCATAGAGCCCGAAATCTCCGAGCATTTCACCGTGGTCGCTGGAGAAGATGATGTAGGTGTTGTCCAGCATCCCACGTTCTTCGAGAACCTGGAGGATGTCGCCGACCTGGTCGTCGATGAGTTCGATGGCGGCGCAGTACTGGCGCTGGGCTTCGGTGATGGCGTCGGGATTTAGACCGACCACGCGATCCTGGATCCATTGGGGTTTGTCTTCTCTGGCGGAGGGTATGGCGTCGGGTACGATGGCTTTTCGGTATCGGTCGGCGTATTCGGTGGGCGGGTCGAAGGGGCTGTGGGGGCCGACGAAGTTGATAAACATGAACCAGGGGTGTGTTTCGGGCACGTTGCGGATCCAGTCGGCGGTTTTGCGTCCGATGAAGGCGTCTTCGAAGGCTTCGGTGGGAAGGGCGGAATCCCAGTTGGCAAGTGCCCAGTCGGCTTCGATGCGTTTCTGGTAGTCTTGATGGAAGGCGTCCAGCAGACCTTGCTCGTGCAAATAATGCGTGTAGGGCCCTGAGGGTGTGGTATGGTGGCCGGCTGACATCTTGCCTTCGCATTCGCACGGGTGGGTGAATCCCAGCGCGAAGGCACCCGGCGGATCTCCCAGGGGGCCGGGTGCGCCGGTTCTGCCCAGGTGGAGTTTGCCGGCGCTGGCGACCCAGTAGCCGTGATCTCGGAGGCGCTGATAGTAGAGGGGGAGGCCGTGAGGCGCTTTTCCGAAGCCGTTGGTCAGGACGCCGGTTCGCACGGTTTGCAGGCCTGTGGCCAGCGCCATACGGGAGGCCGAACAGACGGGGGCGTTGACGGCGCACTGGGTGAAGCGGATGCCTTGCCGGGCGATGCGATCCAGGTTGGGGGTGTTCAGGAACGATGCACCGGAAGCCCCCAGGTAGTCGTAGCGATGCTGGTCGTCAAAAATGAAGAGGATGTTGGGTTGGTCGGCCATTTGTATTTGCTCTTTTATTTTTGAGGTGAATTCTAGAATTAAGCGTCGTTTTGGGGTGTGAAGCTGACGGTTAGGGTACAGGCGGAGAGGTGTGTCAAATGGATGACGAGTTTGTGAATTTTTTGGTCCAATGTCTGGACATCGGGGTTGGGAGAGGTGGAAAGAGGGGCCGCATCGATCACGTCAAATTCGGCGAACGAAGGGCCGGATTCGATTTTGACCAGGAGTTGCTTGCCGTTCAAGGTGAGTGCCGCTTCGAGGCGGTCATCGCTAATTTCGATTTGGGCGGGGGTATGCAGAAACCAGAAGATTTCAATCGCCTCTTCGGCTTCAAGTTCGTCGGTGAGGGTGATGGAGGAACGGTCGACAAATTCGAAGGTGCGCTGGACCCGTCTGGCATGATCGGCGTAGGCTTCGCTCAAATCGACACTGGCGATGGTACGGTTGGGCGTGGATTCGAAGTGTGTGATGGGGGCGACTGCACCGGGGTTTTGATCGGGCCCTTCTGCCGGATTCAGGACGAGGGTGTTGTGGCCTTCGGCTCGGATTCGGTAAAATTCCCAGCGCTCGCAGTGGTTCTGGTGGCGCAGGTAGGCCTGGCGTTCGGTGCCGCAGTCGAGGATGAAGCGTTCGCCGAGGGCTTCGAGAATGAAGGTGCCCAGGTCGAGGTGACGGTGGCCGCCCAGGTTGTGATTGTCGCCGGCTTGAATACCGAGGACGAGGGCATCTGGGTCCCAACCAGAGCGTATGGAGACGCTTTCGGCCACACGGAAGTATTTGTCGAGGGGAAGGGCGTTTGGATCGAAGTCTTTGCCGCTATCGTCGAACCAGAGCAGGTCCAGCACGTTGCCGTGTTGATCGGGTTGGGAGAGTTCGCTGTAGCGGAACCAGCTATATTGGGGCAGGTTGTATTTTTTGCCCATCCAGAAGTGCATGGGGGTAGACACACGTCGAAGACCGCAGTCGGCAAAGTCGAAGGCCCATCGGTTTGCGCCGGAGAAGTAGATCTGGTAGTGACCGCTTTCTTGAAAGCCCGGCACATCGGACAGGCCAAAGTCGGTGCCAAGGGCTGTCTCGAGAGCGGAGAGGTAGATGATGTTGTAGCGGGCGCCATAGTCCCAGTAGGTGACTCCTTCGGTGCCAGCGCCGTCGGGGGCATAGTGAGACATGGACAGGGGGATGCTTTTGAGGGCTTCGAAGAGGATGTCCCGGGCCAGATCCGGTTCTTGATCGGCAATGGCCAAAGCGCCTGTGCTGAGGCCACCGTTACAGACCTGGTTCCAGTTGTTGACGTTTTTGTGCCACTGGTTGTGGCGGGAGTCTCCGCGGTAGACGTCCATGCCGGGTTTGAGGCCGAGGGTGACAATGGCGTTTTGCAGGATGTTGCGCTGGGCTTCGGTCCATCTGTGGTAGAGCCAATCGTAGCCCATGGCCAGGGCATAGGTCATTTCAGCGGTGTCGAGAAAGTGGCTGGGGTTCCAGTCCGGGAAGTTGGCCGCAGCTTCGAGTTCGGACCAGGTGCGGTCTGCGTACTGGTCGTCGTTTTCAAGGAGGTGAACGAACATAAGGATGCGTACTCTCTCTTTGACGGTGCGAGAGACGGAAAGAAGGCGTCGGCCGTCCGGGATCTCGTAGTGGGAGGGAGGCTGATCGAGCAGATCATTGGCCTGGGTTTTGATGTGGTCGTACCATCTTGGAGCGTGGGGGTCGGTTTCAAGGGTGGTCTTGATATGGGAGATGGTGTCTTCGGTGATGAGGATTCGGGGGTGGTCGGGTTTGAGGGTATCTAGGAGTTTGTCTTTGGGCGGTGGGGATTCAGATCGGGTATTGTGATAGGTGTATTGCCAGTTCATTGGGAGGTCTCCGGTCTTTTGAGGCTGATTCAGATGGTGGATGGTATACGCTTCCGTGGCTTTGTGATCCCGCATCTTAGCTCACACAGACGGCTACCACACACGGGTGCGCCGTATCGATTTCGAAGCCGAGGGGCAGACAGGGGTCGTTGTTGGACCAGGCGAAACGGCGGGAGTTTTCGGGATCGATCTGGAGGATGCCCT
>JAPUJS010000128.1 GCA_027296045.1 bacterium
CCAGGTGCCACCCCAATCCCCTGCAACCGCTCTTCCACCTGTTTGCCGGTCAGCCCAGCATCTATAAGTATTTGCGTGGCACCCTCTTGAACAAAAATCGAATTCCCCGCACTCCCGCTTGCCAACAAAGAAACGTTCATCCCTCTCCTCTCCCCACCGCCAGAATACGCAAAATAAAAAAACAGGCACCGGAAGGAGAGACAACACCCGGATCCTGGATCTCGAATTCGACACCTCTGGAGGCAGTATTGGGGAAGGTTAATAAAATACCATACTTGCAAACGACACCATCGACTGAGACTCCAGATCGACGGCCTGATCATATTTCAACAATTCACCACGTTCGGCATCCATGACCTGCAACATCGTATAAATAGAAGACGTACCACAAACCCGAGTCCGGTCGCATTCTCGAATCACCACATCAAAAAACCCTTCGGCATCCACCGCCTCAGACGCATCCAAAAGTTCTCGGTCCGAACGTTCCACCCCTTGAACAAAGTCATCCGTCAGGGCTTCTGTATCTCCAAATCGACCGCCCACATGACTGAAGTCCACCCCCGCAATAAAACAAACCCGCTTTCCCGAGTCGGAAAGCGCCTGCTTGAGACCGTCCACAAACTCGGACACCACCGACGACGACATTGGAGAGTGCTTCCCCTGCACCATTTCGTGAAAAGAACCACACAAAACAGGGACAAACGGAATCTCCCGATCGGGATACAGATACTTCAAAAACACCGTCTGAAATTCAATCGAATGCTCTTCCCGGTGGGCAAATTCATCTTCAAACAAATCCTGGGAAGTATGGGCGACAATCCGGTCTATCACCTCCCCGTCTGCCTTCAATAGTCCAAACGGCGTTTCAAAATCCTTCCGGCTCAACACAAATAGCCGTTCTGCAGAATGCCCCGTGCCAAACACCACAAACAAATCGGGCGGAGGCGATTCGGCCAATGCCTTATAGGCCCAGGCAAAGCAGGGTCCTCCCCGCGCGAAATCAATATGGGGTGCAATCAATGCCTTCACCGGAGAGGCCCCCGGCACGCCGGGCTTACCCGGTCCTTCTGGCGGATCGAAAAACCCATCTATCTTTACTCGCAACGCCACCTCATCCGGTGGATAGGACTGTCCGGCGTGTGCGGCGGGCCGAATGGGCGAAGCCCGAAAATCGGCCTCCCTTTGCATCCGCAGGTCTCGAGAGCGGACATTGTCCAGCAAGCAAACTTCATCCAGTTGTCCGATCAAATCTTCAACCTGTTTTTCTGCAATTTGAGTCCCGCCAAATTGCCTGGCAAACCCTTCCACCAGATCGCCGACCGAGCGTTGGCCGTCCATCAATGTGAGCAAAAAATACACATGGTGGGGCACGGATAGAGACTGTTCCGTCAACCCTTCCGGATCTCGAAGATAGATCAGATTTTGTCCATTCGCTTCCACAGGAAACGCATCGACATACCGCATAAGAGGCCGCTCGTTCATATACCCTTTCTTACACCCAAAACCCACGCAAGTTCAGGCCAAGCCTCGGTCTAAAAGTGTCCATCCGACTATAGACCTTCAAAAATTGAAAGTCAAGCATTTTCATGAAGGATTCACAATGCGGGCAACCCAGATGCTGATCTCGTAAAGCACCACCAGCGGCAGGGCCATCAACAATTGCGAAATCGGATCGGGAGGTGTCAAAATAGCCGCCAGTACAAACCCGATCACAATGGCATAGCGCCTGCCCGCCTTCATTCGATCGGCAGTTACCAAACCCACCTTGGCCAGGAAAAACGTAATAACCGGAAGCTCAAACACCAACCCGAAGGCCACCAGAAGCCGCAGCACAAACGAAATGTAGAACCCAATATCAAACTGAGCTTGAACCCCGGTATCGGCTGTGAGCCCCACAAAAAAGGTCATCGCAAGCGGGATCACAACCCCGTAGGCCAGAATGGCGCCGACAACAAAACAGACCGACGACGAAACAATCACAAAGGTCACAAACTTCCGCTCATTGGCAAACAGTCCGGGGGCGACAAATTGCCACAATTGAAAAATCAACAATGGCAACGCCAGAATGGCGCCACCAACCAGGGCAATTTCCAGCTTCACGATAAACATCCCCATCGGCTTCAACACCTGCAACAACGGAGGATGCTCCATCTGCCGGACCGGACGGGTGAGCACACTCAAAATCTCATTGGAAAAAAACCCACAAAAGATCGCCCCGACCACCACAGCGCCCAAAGCCTTCAAAATATGCCATCGAAATTCCTCCAGATGTTCCAAAAACGGCATCGGCTTCCCATCGGCAACCATCCCTTCCTCCGCTTCCTCCAGTGCCTCCGTATCTTGCCCTATAGCCCCTTTGGTCGGAACCGGCTCGCTCGGCGTTCGAATCCAGCCCACCACCATTGCCATCAGGGCAAGCACCGCACACCCCTGGGCAAATAAATCGCCAAATCGTGCGTAAAACGTCATGCTCTTACGGGGTGTCACCATCCCCTTCAGCACCGCCGAATGGAAGAGCCCCGACACCTGAGATTGCCGCCCATACGCATCAATAAACATCGAGATCCCCGTATTGGCAGCCCGAACCACATCCCGACGAGTCTCAACCGCCCGTAAAACTGCGATCTCCGCATGTTGATACGGCCCCGAAGTTCGCCCAAACCAGCCATCGTTGGTAATCACCACCAGCGCTTCCGCCCCATTCAAGACCAGTTCTCTGGCCACCCAGGGAAAGACAGAATCAAAGCAAATCAACCCGCCAAATTTCAACTCCGGCGTCTCAAAAACCGTATACACCTCGCCCGAATCGAAATTGCCGCTCTGGTAGCCCCCACCACTCCACTTGATCTCTCTCAGAAAAGCAAGCACCTTGGGAAACGGCGCCCGCTCGCCAAAAGGGACCAACTTGACCTTATCGTAATAAGGCAACTCGGATTTCCCGGGTGAAAACAGAAAAGACGAGTTGTAAAATTTCTCAACCGATCCCTCCTCCAGCCGATTCGCCCCGGTATACAGATAAATCCCCAGCGAATCCACCAATCCCTGAACCCGGCTTTGATAGGATTGATGATATAGACTCGTAAAATAGGCAGGGACCGAAGCCTCCGGCCAGATCACCAGCCCGACATCCTGGGCGGCCTGGAGCGTCAACGACTTCAAAATTCCAAAATTATAATCAAATCCCCGGTTCGACTTTACCTCCGGATTGATATTCGGCTGCACAATACCCACCGGCACGGTCCCTTGCCCCGGACCATTCGACAAAACCCAATACCCGTGGGAAGCCGGCCCAACAAACAAGAGCACCAGCACCGCCACAGCCTTTCTCCGAGACTTCGGAAACCGCAGCAGTGTCAGCACTGTCAAATTGACCAGCAAAATCCAGCACGATATCCCGTGCATACCCGTCACTTCTACATATTGAATCAGGGCCAAATAGCGGGTCTGGGAATAAGCCAGCGCCATCCACGGAAACCCCATATCGCCCAGGGTGAGAAAATATTCAAATCCCACCCATAAAAAAGGGGCGCTCCACAACCCAAACGTCCCAAGTCGACGCATGGCAATGCTGAGCACCCAGACCAGAAGCCCCTGAATCAGCGATAAATAAAAAATGGCCCCGGCCGTGCCGGGCGGCGTAATCCAGGCAATCCAGTAAACCGTTGACCCATAAAATATCACACCGTTCAAAAACCCCGCCCCAAAAGCCGCTCGCCCCTGCAAACGCTCCGCCGAAAGCAGCAGTGGAATCAACCCCACATAGGCCAGAAACCCCAGTGGCAGAGGCGGAAATGCCGCCGCCAGGAGCAAACCTGAAACAACCGGGTAGACCAGCACAGGCAACCAGCTTTTGTCCCCTGCATCTGCCATAGAATTCCTTCCGGGCCTGAAACCACGATTTGCGAGCAGGTCAAATATAACCGAGCACTATTTCTTTGTCAATTATAGGGTTGTGTTTATGAGGCAGTTATCCCAATTTATGTACGCAGCCAATCCCCGGACGTAGATTTTCCTTGCAAGAATAAAACATCGGATGCTACGTTTATGTATAAATGAGGAGATCGATGACCCCGGAAGATTCCGAACTCATTCCTCTCCGCTATCGCCGCACCGGTAAACTGGCCTCCTAATAAAACATGCCGGATTCCGAATTCTTCTACTCGGAACCCGGAACTTGGAACCCGGAACGCTTTATGCTCCCTCCGCTTCACCAGGAACTCGAAGACCTCAAATCTCAGGGCCTCTATCGCACCACCCGGCTGGTAAAAGGCCCCCAAGATCGGCACGTGCAGATCGACGGCCGCGACTTTCTTCTCTTTTGCTCCAATAACTACCTGGGCCTGGCCAATCACCCCGCCCTCAAAAAAGACGCCCAAAATGCCCTGCGCACCTACGGATGCAGCACCGTCGCATCTGCGCTCATCTCCGGTTACATGGCCCCTCACGAGGCCCTCGAAACCCGCCTGGCCGAATTCCTCGGCACCGAAGCGGCCCTCACCTTTCCCACCGGCTACATGGCCAACCTGGGTGCGGTCACCGCCCTGGTCGGCCCGGAAGATATCGTCTTCAGCGATACCCTCAACCATCGCAGCATCATCGACGCCTGCCGCCTTTCCCGGGCAACGGTCGCCATTTACCCCCACAAAGACACCGACCACCTGAACACCCTGCTCCAGTCCAAAAGAGAATACCGCCGTCGCCTCATCGTAACCGACGGCATCTTCTCCATGGACGGAGACCTCGCGCCCCTGCCCGAACTGGTCGACCTGGCCCAAAAACACGGGGCTATTTTGATGGTCGATGACGCCCACGGCACCGGCGTTTTGGGCCCCACTGGACGAGGAACGCCCGAACACTTTGGCCTCACGAAAGGCATCGACGTGCTCATGACCGCCGGCAGCAAAGCCCTGGGCACTTTTGGGGGCTTTATCGCCGGGACCAACGATCTGATCGACCTCTTGCGAAACCGTGCCGCCCCATTCATCTACACCACGGCACTGCCCCCGGATGCGTGCGCAGCCACCTGCACCGCCCTCGACCTGGTCGACACAACCCCCGACATTCGCAACGCACTTTGGAAAAACATCCACACCCTTCGCCAGGGATTGGAAGCCCTGGAATACGACCTCATGGAATCCCAAACCCAGATCATCCCCATCCTCATCGGCGACCCCGACCGCACCATGGCCATCTCCGCCTTCCTGTATGACCGGGGGATCTACCTCTCTGGCATCCGTCCGCCTACGGTTCCGGAGGGTCAAAGCCGACTTCGCTTGACCCTGATGGCCAGTCATACGAAGGAAGATATTCAACAATTGCTGGAGGGTCTGGCAGAAGTGAGAAGAATCTACTTCTGAGGGTTGCTGGATCGCAGAGGGCCGCGGAACCGCCCTGCTCACCACCCCAAATGCAGGATCACAGAGGGCCGCAGACAGAACCGCCCAGCACACAACCCTTCCGCGCAGAGGGCCCCAGAGCCACCCTGCTCACCACCCCGAGGAACCACATCTTTGTCTGCTCTGCTAAAACCGATTTCTCTTGTGCTATCCCTTATGTGTTGGATCTCATCAGGAGAAACGGCCACCCTCACCGGTACGGTCGCAGATCGTACAACAGGGCGTCCAATTCCCTTTGTTCATCTTCTGATTCCCCAACTGAAACGCAATGTGCTGACCGATCTTCACGGCGATTTTGTGTTTCAAAATCTGCCAGAAGGCAGCTGGCCTCTTCGGGTCTCCTTTCCCGGTTACAGCACCTACCAGGATACCGTATCCATCCAGACCGATACCAGCCTCGACCGGTTTATTCTTCTGTCCACAGATCCGTCCATTCAATCTACCCAGTTACACTCCCCCCCCCTGGACACCCTCCTGGAAGGCCTTACCAGACGCCTTCACGAAAAAACCTTCCACGCCCGGTATCCCTCCCTCCAATCCCATCGCTTTACCTACCATGGCACGCAAATTCTCTATGCCGGGAAAAACGCCCAAAGCGCGATCCTTGCCCGCATTGAATTCACCGGCGAAGGTTACTATCAAAACCCGGATACCCTGGTTCAAGTCATCACCGGCTACCGCGCCCATGGCCTGGCCGGACAGGGATTCGGCATGCATCCCGGTGTCGTCGTCAACATCCAGAAAGGCTATATGAACGGTCAGGATTTCGACACAGGACCGCTTCCGATTGCACCCAAAGCCCCCAAACAGTATCACTACAAACTCACCGACAGAATCAAAATCGGCGATCACCTGGTCTACCACCTTTCCATTCGCCCGAAAAAAAACACACGCTTGGAAGGAGACATCTGGATCTCCGGCACCGACTACGCCCTGGTCGGCTACGACCTCCGGTTCAACCGTGCGCTCCTCAAAAAACTGAACATCAAAGGCCTTCGCACCTACCAGGAAAGCGCCCTTTATTACGATCGCTACTGGCTGCCCATCCGTCAAATCGTACAAATTCATACCGCATCCAATCACCTGGCCGAACAGATTACGCACCTGGATGGATATGAATTGAATAGTCCCATCCCGGATACAGTTTTGGCCGGAAAACCCCTCACCTTCCATCCCCGTGCCAGAACAAGGCCACCGATCTACTGGTCTGCGCACACCGACAGCCTCCGGGTCGCAGAACAAAAGGCGCTGCATCGGTTGATGCAAAGCGAACACCTCCCGCACGGCTGGAAACGGGTAATCGAACAGCCCCGTCCCTGAGAAGCGATTCTTCGCCAGCAGAGCTGGCTCCTACCGGATCACGTGTCGGCAGAGCGAATTTTAAAACGGCTTCTGAGCCAGAAACGGCTTGTCGTTCCCCTCCCGATTGCGTCATTTGGCTCGCATTTTACACCTCAATAACCGTCTCATCCCTACGAGGTCTCCATGAAGTCAGAGCGCTTTACATTCACCAATCACAGCGGCGAAAACTTGTCCGCCCGCCTGGACTTGCCCGACGCCCAGGACCCCATTGCCTATACTCTGTTCGCCCACTTCTTTACCGGCACCAAAAACTATCGGGCTGTCACCAATATCGCCCAGGCCCTCACCAACGAAGGCTTTGCCGTATTCCGCCTCGATTTCACCGGCCTTGGCGAAAGCGAAGGCGAATTTGAAGACACCAATCTCTCCACCAATGTAGACGACCTCGTCGCCGCCTCGGAACACCTCAAGACACACTACGAAGCGCCCAAAATCCTGATCGGGCACTCTCTCGGAGGCGCCGCCGTCCTGCAGGCTGCACACAAAATCCCATCCAGCATTGCCGTGGCCACCATCGGATCTCCCTGCGAACCCTCCCATGTCGTACGTCATTTTGAGGACCAGATAGAAACCATCCAAACAGAAGGGCAGGCCGAAGTCCAGATTGCCGGACGACCCTTTGTGATCAAAAAACAATTCCTGGACGACCTGGACCAGACCCACATGCACGAAACCATCCGCAATCTCAAACGGGCCCTGCTCATCTTCCACTCGCCCGTCGACAACATCGTGGGCATCGACAACGCCCGCCACATGTTCGAAACCGCCCTCCACCCCAAAAGCTTCATCTGTCTGGATGGGGCCGACCACCTGCTTTCCGATTCGCGCGACTCAGCTTACGTCGGGAGCGTGA
>JAPUJS010000129.1 GCA_027296045.1 bacterium
AAAGAATTCATCCGCATCTCCGGCCATATCGACTACGACGGCCCGGCTGACACCCCTGTCCGCCACATTCACTTTCAAGGACTTACCTTCACCCACGGAGAACGGGACACCTGGGACGAAAACCACAAAGGCTGGGGCATCCAGCACGACTGGGAACTCTTCGACCGGGACTCTGCCCTCCTCCGCTTTCGAGGCGCCGAAGACTGTTCGGTCGAAGCCTGTCGCTTTAGCAACAGCGGGGGCACCGCCCTTCGTCTGGATCTCCACTGTCAGCGCATCCGCATTGCCAACAACCTCATCGACTATATGGGATCGATGGGAATTCTTTTGTGCGGCTATGGTCCTGGCACCAAAGACGTCAACAAAAACAACGAGATCGTCAACAACCTCATCCACCACACCGGCGAAGTCATCTGGCACGGCCACGCCATTTTTGTTTGGCAAAGCGGATCGAACCGAATGGCCAACAACTGTATCCACCACTGCGCCCGCAAAGCCATTGGCCTGTGCGGGGTTCGGATCACCATTCTCGAAAACCGTGATCACACATTTGACGAAGCCGCCCACACCATCCGCTGGCACGAAATCGACAAAGCCATCGCGCCCGAAGGTGCCAACTTCGACCGATTCATGCCCTTCCTCCACGCCCGCGACAATATCGTAGAAGACAACGAGATCTACCGTGTCCTTGAAAAAATCGGCGACGGCTCGGCCCTCAACGTATCCGGTGCCGCCGAAGGCAACCTCATCCGCCGCAACTACGCCCACCACATTGCCGTTCACACCGCCTCCAGTGTGATGCGCGTGGACGACTGGCAACGTGGCACCACCTTTGTAGACAATATTATTTATATGTGCAACCTGGGCGGTATCACCCGAAAAAACTTCAACCACATCGAAAACAATATGCTCATTGACGTACGGATGGAAGGCTATCTTCGCTTCGCTTCCTATCCGGATGAAAAAGCCGGCTATGGCTCCAGAATCCAGCGCAACATCTTCTACGAATCCGGCCCCGACGTCACCTACTACAAACCCGCCTACCTCGCCTCGCCCGATGTCTCCTTGCCCAAACACTGTGAGGCAGACCACAACCTCTTCTACTGCGCCGGCGATCCCACGTACAGCGAAACCCATATCAAAGACATGCAAAAAGACGGCATCGAACAACACAGCATCTCGGCCGATCCCCTCTTCGAAGACCTCGAAAACGCCGACTTCCGCCTCAAACCCGATTCACCCGCCCTCAACCTGGGCTTCCAACCCATTGACATGAGTTGCATCGGCCTCACCCGGGATTTCCCGGAACACTTTCGCAAACTGGACGAACCGGAAGACAACAGCAATCCCGAATACGACCGGGGCCGAAACCCGAACAAAGAAGCGTACGCCTGGTGGTAAGGTCAACTCAAAGCCCGAATCAGGATGATTGATTCTGGCGCTTGAATAAGCCTATTCGAAGTCAAAATAACGCTAGACTAATTTTCCACGCGTATGGAAAACTAGTCTAACAAAGCATAGAAGATTTTTACGCCCGGCAATTGGAGTGTCCCAAAATAAAACACTTCTCTTTCGGACCTGGCATTTCCCCGCCAAAATCTTTGTTTTGACAGGCGGGCAACTCAGGACTTTTCCAGTAAAGGACGATCCCGCTCCAAACCTTCCCGGATGTAGAGCCGCAGAAGCTGCGTATATCCATCCAGATGCCTGGCCTCGGCAACCTGTTTGGCCAGGTCGACCACTTCCGGCTCAATACGCATATTCAGGGCGATTTTGGCCGTTTTTTTCGGGAAGGTTACGACAGCCGATTCGAGTTCGGCATCTGAAAGCCGGTCCTTTTCTGTTTCCCGATCGATCTCTAAATCCTTCTGGGTACGTTTTTGAGTCATAGGTTATTCTCCTTATCAACGGATCATCCGACCATATTGTCGACGTTCCTCGGGTTCCATGTCCCGGCCGTGAATAGGCCGACAGCAAGTCCGGGATAGGTGCTGTACCGACATAAACAGATATCGACCCCCGTTCGTCACGCCCAGCACAATACGTCGATCCGGATATCTCTTATGCCGCATGATGACAATGGACGCCTGATCCCTGGCCGCCGTTGACCAGGGTTCGCACGGGTTGACCCAGGACGTTGTAGGGTGACTTCGCTCACAAAAGTCCATCCACGCGTATCAGGGGGGTTGAAAGGCGTTCGGATGAGCGTCAAATCAAGCGATTCCCCTGTGAGATTTAAACCGGGAAAGGTCACGGATATAGGTGCCGAGCCTGGAGGGTTGGTAACGGGAAAACTCAAGGTGGTACCGCCCATTTCAATATCGACACTTTGAGGTGGATTGACGCCACCTGCATTATTCGCGTCATCTATGTAGATGGTTACCTCATTAATCGTTACGACATCCCCAAAGTGAAAGGTGATGGTTGGGTTGATCGTAAGCCAAGCAACGTAGGGGCCGGGCTCGCCGAAGGGCGGCTCTACAACAAACCAGTTTTGGGTGGCTATGACCCCATCGGTGAGATCGCCAGGCTCAGGTCACATCGATCTGAGCGATGGATAAAATAGCCCCATTCTCCCTCATCAGCAATCAGTCCGAGGTACACTCCAAGCACAAGATTCGGAAGCCTTTTGTTACCATCTGTATTCCACTTTAACAGATCACTCGATGCGAGAACGAAGTTTGCCAATCATCTCTTGAATATCTTGATTCTCAGGATCGAGTTCTGCCTATTGAACCCCATATTTCAGCTTTTCAGTTATCCAACCGTGAGGGTAACTCCGGTGGAGGTTCTCCCACAGCCATTTTGCAGCCTCGCAGCAACGGCTCGCAGTTGCCCCACAATTTCGACCCATCCTGAGAAAGCAGGGGTTCGCCCGAATACTGTGCCAGATACACACGCCGCATCCGGTTGGTATGGTTGGTCCCACTGCTGTGAAAATTGAGGCTGGTAAACACGGCAATACTTCCTGCAGGAACAATCACCGGAACCCCCGGATCGTCTCCAAAATAGCCCACCAGGTCATTCGATTCTTCTTCTCGAACGTGCTTCACCCACGACCGAATCCCAATCCTTGAAAACGGCATCAAATGCACCGTCCCATTTTCCTCGCTCATATCGTCCAGTGCACACCAGCAGGTCAAATAGGGCCTGTGTTCCGGATACCCCACATATCCTGAATCCTGGTGCCAGCTAAACTTCATCCCTGCCTCAACACCCTTCACCACATATTGCTCCCAGAACAAATAGGCATCTTCGCCAAGGGTCGCCCGACACACCTCAGCCATCAACTCGCTAAACAAAAATTCACGCAATTTGGGTTGCTGCCGAAAACAGTTCGACACAAAATAGCGCTTATTGCGGTGGTTAATGCCAATCGCATCCGTCCCCTCCGCATCCATCCTATCATTCATTTGATCAATAAATGTCTGACATTCTCCCCGCAACAACTCCAGATGATCCCCGGGAATGACACTCTCGAGAATAAAATAGCCTTCTTCCTGAAATTGCGCTCTCTGTTCGTCCGTAATCTGAACCCCCACGCCTTACCTCCAGAGTTCCGACACCCAGTCAGCTTTGTTTCTCAAGCACCAAAATGATCATCCGCAAAATCCAAATACCGTTCCCAGTCGTAATCCGTCACATCGTGTCCGCCCGCCCGAATATGATATCCGATACGGCTTGTCACCGGCTCATGAATTCCCGGCATGGTTTCTACATCCAGCCCATCGGTTCCCAACAACCGATATACCGGATCGGCGTGCTTTGCACCTAAAAACTCACCCTTTGGGTCGGCCCACAAATCCTTCTCTGCACTGGCAACATACACCGGGCGAGGTGCAATCAGAGAAATCAACATATGCTGATCCACCGGCAAATCGTCTTCCCGGTCATGATACTGTTTAAAATTCCCGCAAAACCAGTGCGGGAAATTCGTATTAATCCGTTTGACCGTCTCCCCAAACCGCCTGCGGGAAAGGGCCGCACCCCCACAGCCGGAATCATTGGAAATCACCAGTGCAAACCGCTCGTCCGTTGCCCCTGCCCAGAGCGATGTTTTCCCCAACCGGGAGTGACCCATCACAGCAACGTGGTTGTGATCGATCGCCGCATCGGTTTCAAAATAATCCATTGCCCGGCTCAACCCCCACGCCCACGCCCCAATGGTGCCACACCCATTTGCTTTGGGCATTTCTTGACCTGCACCATACAACAGCGGATGTACTCCATTTTGAAATCCATCGTCAAAATCTGGATCCAGATCACCGCAATAAATCGTTGCCAGCGCATACCCTCGTTCGATAATCCGTTCTACCGCCCACCGACTGGCGCTGACCCCGCGAGACGCTTCTGTCGCCCGGTTGTCCACAATCCCATACGCATCACTCTTGCGCATCCATCCCGAGCACAATGTAATCTCAGGGTCCAAACGCACAGTATGATTGCCATGAAAATTAAGCCCTACAAATGTCGGAGCAGGACCCGACACCTGATTGGGCACATACAGCAAAACGTCCATCTTCAAACCTGAACTATCCTCCGAGAAATAAACAGACACTTCTTTCCGCGTGGCCCGTCCATCCAATGACTCCGCATCTTCCGATGTGACCTTAAAATGCATACCTTCCATTCGGCCCGGCATTTCACCATATACCTGATCGTAAAACAACCCCAGCACTTCCTCCCGACGCCTGTCGGTCCAGGTTTGGGCATCGGTCACCAGTGTACCGTCCAACAGCACCAACGGATCCGGCAAAGTATAGTTCGGCACATTGGATTCATCATAATTGGCATCTGCTACAGGCATACGTTTCCTTTCGATGGAGACCCGACCCTTTCCGACTCCGGAGTCTCTCACTCCCCTTTTTTTGTAGACTTGACCTGTCCAACTCCCTGAATCTGGATCTGATTCAATTCCTGGATGTAATTCAGCGTAATCGCCAGCACTTCATTCAGATAAAAATCTCGCTCCACCTTTTTATCCGCAGAATCAACGGCTTCTTCCAATTCCTCATCGGCTTCTTTGGCAGCCTCTAATTCTGCCCGACGCGCAAGAAAGTCAGACTCTTGCAAAGAAATCTGTTTCAATTCTTTCTGCGCACGATAGGCCTGAATGCGACGCCCCAGCTCAGAAAAATCGTCGGAGGCCTGTTGCCGGATCTCAGACTGATTCCGAAGACGATTCAACATACCTGCATTCACCATCGCAAAATCATCGTGGTCTACCACCGCGACAGAATCGAATGCCACCGCATACTCCAGATCCGCTTCCCCAACATCCATATGATCGGTCAACGCAGGCAGTACAATATCTACATGCACCCCACGCTTCTGGGTGCTAGCACCGTTTGCCCGATAGAACTTCTGCTCGGTCACCTTCAAAATCCCCAGAACCGGTCCCTGAAACCGCTGCCGTGAGACCCGCTCTGCCAGATTCACCAGGTTCTGCACCGTCCCTTTCCCGTGCGTTGACGTATCGCCAACCATAACCCCTCGCCGATAATCCTGAATCGCTCCGGCCAAAATCTCACTCGCACTGGCGCTAAACTTACTGGTCAAAATCACCAGCGGTCCTTCCCAGGCCATCCCCGCATCCTTATCGTAATGCTGGGAAACGCGCCCCCGAGAATTTTTGACCTGCACCACCGGCCCCCGATCAATAAACAACCCGGTCAAATGAATCGCTTCGGTCAAACTGCCGCCCCCATTTTGACGCAAATCCAGCACCACAGCATCCACGGCCTGCTCGTCGAAATCTTCGAGCAGATTCCTTACATCCGCCGTCGAACTCCTGTAACCTTCAACGCCCCTTCGTGCCCCTTCCAGATCGACATAAAAACTGGGCAAATTAATATACCCGATCCGATAAGGCGATCCATCCGGCTTGACAGCCGATCCAAAATCCTCCAGCACTTCCCCCTGCGCCCGACTTTCGTTCAACTCAATTTTGGCGCGTGTAATTTTGTAAGTAGCCGCCCCAGTTCCGGAAGCTGGCAGCACACCCAACCGGACCACCGATCCGGCCTTCCCCCGAATCATCTTCACGACATCCTTGAGCGGCATATCAACCACATCGACGGCCTCGCCCGTCTCCCCCTGTCCCACACTCACAATCTTGTCGTCGGCCTTTAACTCGCCCTGTTTATCCGCAGCACCTCCCGGCACCACGCGCCGCACCACCGTATAGCCATCTTCGACCGTCAATACGGCACCGATCCCCTCTAAATTGAGCCGCATCATAATCTGGAAATTTTCCCAGGTACTCAGCGACATATAGGTGGTGTGCGGATCATACCCTCGGGTCACGGCCGTCAGATACATCTCCAGCAATTCCTCTTCGTCAAGTTGATGCATCCGCTTTGCAAAACTGCGATATCGTCTCGAAATCCGATCCCGAATTTCGTCGTCCTCCACCTTGTCCGACTTGAGCATCAACCAGTCATATTTCAACTGAAGCCGATAGAGTTCACGGGCCTCTTCCGCATCCTCCGGATACTTTGCAAGTTCCCGATCAACGGTAAAATACTCTTCTTTCGAAAAATCTCCGATCTCCGCCAGCAAGTCGTCCACCAGTGCAACGCGTTCATCCACCCGCTCCAAAAACCGGTTGAAGACCCGATATGCAAACTTTGTATCGCCCTCCTTCAGCATATCGTCCAGGTCATTTTGAAATGGTCGAAACGCTTCCACATCCGACTGATAAAAATAGACCTTTCTGGCATCCAGTCGTTTCAAAAACAACGTCCATCCCCGATTCGAAATCTCATCGTCCAGATCGTGACGAGAAACATGGTTTCGCTCCACCATCATCGAAAGGGCAGTAGCAATTTGCCTATCATATTGTCCCGTCTCCAGCGCTCCAACAGGCTGCCATGCCCCAACAATCAAAATCACGACAAGACACAAACACCACTTCCGTCTCAAATCCTGCATCCCAAACTCCTCTCGAAATCTCTGATTGCATCCGCACAAATCAAACCCCTATTGCCAGAACTCATAGTCCGGATTGGTTT
>JAPUJS010000013.1 GCA_027296045.1 bacterium
TGATCTTATGGTTCACTGCTTCCTCATCTTCTCCATTCTCGACACATATTGATGAAATACTTCTGATGCTCATACATGAAGCCCTGAGATCCGAATAGGCCCCAGGGCTTATCAATGTCTATCCGTTATTTTAACGAGTCGATTTATTTGCCCGTTCTTATGAAGAAGGATAAACAACGGCTTCGTTGTAAGGGATGACCAAAGTACGTGGCCCCTCCTCCGGAAAGGTGGCTGCCCACTCTTCTGGATCGTAGTTGCGTTTGACAAAGCACTGATAGTGGGTGGGCACAACGGATTCCAAACCAAGTTTGAGGGTCATGTCCACGCAGCCGTCGAAGAAAGGGAATTCGCCTTCGGTGGGATGGTTTGTGAGCAGGCCAATGGCCGGGCGCAGAGCCGCGATGGGCCGGATGAGTTCTTCGTATTTGGAAAAGGTGTTGATGGGGTCGCCGGAGATGTAGACACGTTGAGGGCCGACTTCGATCACATAGCCCAGGTGCTGGACATCGGGCGGCTGGATGTCGTCATCCGGGGCCCCCCCGGGGGTTTTTGCCCACACAACATGGGCGGTCATAGAACCGAGGGCGGTAATCTGGCCAGCCGTGACTTCGGTGAGCAGATTGTCGGGCAAACCAGCATCTTTCATATTGGCGACGCTTTCGGGAGGGCCGACAAAGCGGCAGTCTGGGAAAGCGGTGTGGATTCTTTCCAGAGACTCGATGCAGGTGTGGTCGCTGTGGTCGTGGGTGAGCAGGACGTAATCGGTTTTGAGCGTGGATTCGTCCAGAGGCGGTTCGGCGTGGATAAATCGGTCGGCCGGGCGTTCGTGGGGAAAATAAGGGTCGATTTGAACGACGGTGCCGTCGGGGTGTTTGAGGGCGATGGAGGACTGGCCGAACCAGTGGATGCCGACTTTGTTTTCAGGGACGGTAAGTTCGGTGAAGGTGTGCATTGGGTTCTCCTGCATTTTAAAGGAGGTCTTTGGTTTCTTAAAGACCATATGTCGTTGCGATTGAGGTTACAATTTCTGGATGGGGTGGGCGATTGTCAAGGCGTTTTGGACAACAGGTCTTGCGAAGCTGGAAGACGACCGATATATTATGGATTAAACAACGGATAAGGAGTATGACTTTGGCCCAGGACGATTACAACATCCTCGATGAGATTCCGATGGCGCTGGAAGAGCGGATGCCAGTGTGGCGGGACAACGGGGAGCAGTTGCAGATCAACGAGATTTTTTATTCGATTGAAGGGGAGGGGTATCGTGTGGGGCAACCCACGACATTTGTACGGCTGTCCAGGTGCAACCTGCGGTGTTTTTTTTGCGATACGGAATTTGATTCTTTTGTGGAGATGTCGGTGGTTCAGGTTTTGGAAGAGGTGCAACGCCATTCGGCCAACTGGGTGTGTTTGACGGGTGGGGAGCCTTTGGGACAAAATATCATACTCCTTTGTCGGGTGTTAAAGGATGCGGGGTATCGGTTGCATATTGAGACGAATGGAACGGTGGATCCGGATCCCGAGCTTTTGGAGTTGATTGAGCACTGGACCGTGTCGCCCAAACACGAAGAGATTGCAAGTGGTTTAACGCGGATTACGGAGTTGAAATATATCGTGGGAAAGGCGTTTCGGGAAGATCAGGTCGAGGAAGGCCGGGCGGATTATATTTATTTGCAGCCCGAGTCGAGCAAACCGGAATACATTCATAAGACGCTGGAGATTTTGTTGCGGCATCCAGACTGGCGGTTGTCTTGCCGGATTCATAAGGTGCTGAAATTGCCGTAAAATCGTATGGGCCTCGATCGAACATATTTGAAAACAGCACATGGCCGACTTCCTTTGCCGGCTTTTCTACCGGATGGCACCCGGGGCGTGGTTCGGACGCTGGACGCGGAAGACCTGAGCCGATGCGGCGTTTCGGGGTTGATGGTGAATGCGTTGCACCTGTCGACGCATCCGGGCACTTCGCTGGTGAAGTCCGTTGGGGGCATCCACGCCTTTATGGGATGGGATGGGCCGGTGATGTCGGATTCAGGGGGATTTCAGGTGTATTCGCTGATTGCCGAAAATCCGAAATCCGGGCGGATCTCGAAAGACGGATTTTTGTATCGGATGGGGCAGAAAAAACAGGTTTTGACGCCTGAAAAGTGCATCCAAAAACAGTTTCAGATAGGGGCAGATGTGTTGTTTTGTCTGGATCATTGCACGCACCCGGATGAAGAAGAGGAGGTTCAGGATGCAAGCGTTGCCCACACAATCGATTGGGCAAGGCGGTGCAAGACGGCGTTTGAGCAACATCTGGATCGGCGAGAGGGAGATGGCCCGCGACCGTTGTTGTTTGCCGTTGTGCAGGGCGGGCGCAGTCCGGCGTTGCGGAAACGGTGCGCCGAGTCGCTCCTGGAGATCGGGTTTGACGGATATGGATATGGCGGGTGGCCGGTGGATTCGGATGGGGGCCTGGTAGATGAGGTGGGGCTGGTTGCCGAATTAATCCCCGATGGGGTTCCCCGACACGCGCTGGGAATTGGCAAGCCCGAGAATCTGGTGCGTGGGTTCCAACTCGGTTATGATACGTTTGATTGTACGATCCCAACCCGGGATGCCCGGCACAAGCGGCTCTATGTTTTCAACGATGTGTTGGGCGGGGATTTGGGGCCAGATTTTTATCGGTATTTGTATATCGATGATGAACGGTATGCACGGGACCGGGCGCCTTTGGATGAAACATGTGATTGCCTTTGTTGTGGGCGCTACAGCCGGGCCTATTTGCACCATCTGTTTCAGGTGAACGATGGGCTGGCGTTTCGGTTGGCCACGGTGCACAACCTGCGGTTTTACGCACGGTTGATGGCGCACCTGGTAGGCAGAGCAGAGGCAGGGTGATATGGGTGCTGATCTTTCTCAACAGATTGTGGAACAGCTTCGACAGACCCGAAAATATCGGTTTGTGTGCGATGCCACACTGCACCGAATGGCCGATTGGGCATTGGACCGACATTTGAAAGGCAAGCCGGCGCTAAAGGCCGCCAAGCGCAAGCTGCATCAGGTCTATGGCGCGTATTTGGATCCGGTGAATCTGGACCGGGTGGAAGCAATGGTGCAAACGATTGGACCGGCAACTTCGGAAGCGGAGTTGCGTCTGGTCTGTCAGGAAATTCTTGCCTGCCATGTGTCTACTGCCGAACGGTTGTCTTGGATGGGAGATTTTTATGCCGATTTGTTTATCGAGATTGGGCGGCCCAGAAAGATTGTGGATCTGGCTTGCGGACTCCATCCCTTTGCCTTTCCCTGGATGGGGCTGGATGCGCAGACGGTTTATTGTGCCTGTGATATCGATTTGCAGCTGGTGGGATGTTTGAGCGACTTTTTCAGGAGAATTGGACAGCCTGCAAAGATCGAAGCCAGAGATCTTTTGGTGGATGTACCGGATTGGGATGCCGATGTGGTTTTTCTGTTGAAGGCGCTGCCTTGTTTGGAACAGCAGGAGAAACAGGTGGGCAGGATTTTGTTGGATCGATTGCAGGCGGCGGTTGTTGTGGTTTCTTTTCCGACACGCTCCCTGGGCGGTTCTGAAAAAGGCATGGTGAAGCACTATGAAACCGTGATGGGACGAATTGCTAAAGACCTCGGAACGCCGATGCGGAAAATGTCCTTTTCCAATGAGCTGTTTTATCTCCTTGAGAAGAATTGATTTCATTCTAACTTGTTATTTTTACGTATTATATGGTTTGATTGAACACTTGTTGTGGGCGTTGATATTCGGTCAGTTTTCGCTTGACAACACTTTATTAATGTGATAAATTCTTCCGACTGTGCTGTTTTACACTTTTAACCGCTTCTCCAGGGAGTGCCTGCGAACAGATCTGGGCTACTTGACAGTTTGGTTTTGGATGGACGCGCGGGCTGGCAGGTTGCGCGTTTTTTTTATTTATTTTTCGGGATATTCAATGGCGCAAAACGGTGATATTACCATTACGTTGCCGGATGGTTCTCAGAAAAATATCGCCGCCGGGACAACGATTTTGGAGTTTGCCCAGTCAATCGGGTCGGGGCTTGCCCGGGCTGCTCTGGCCGGGACGGTGGACGGGAAGCCGGTTGATTTAAGTTTTGCAATAGAAGAGGACGCGGCGGTCGAGATTTTGACCTTCGACAGCAATGGCGGGAAAGAGGTCTACTGGCACAGCACTGCCCATGTGATGGCACAGGCGGTTCAGGATTTGATTCCGGGAACCAAGGTGACCATTGGGCCGCCGATTGAGAACGGGTTTTATTACGATTTTGATATCGACCATCCGTTTACACCCGAGCAACTGGAACAGATTGAAGCCCGGATGCAGGAGATCTTCAAAGAAGATCAGCCGTTTGCACGAAAGGAAGTTTCCCGGGATGAAGCGGCAAAGGTATTCGGAGATCTGGATGAGTCTTACAAATTAGAACTGTTGGAGGCCATTGACCCCGACGAAACGGTTAGCCTCTACTGGAATGCTGATAAGTGGGTGGATCTGTGTCGCGGGCCCCACGTTCCGGGTACGGGACGGCTCAAAAGTGTGAAGTTACTTTCGTCTTCCGGTGCCTATTGGCGTGGGGACGAGCGAAACAAGATGCTTCAGCGGATTTATGGCATCTCGTTTCCAGATAAAAAGGCGCTTCAGGCCTATTTGGATAAGCTGGAAGAGGCCAAACGGCGGGATCATCGCACGCTGGGCGTGCAACTGGATCTGTTTTCGATCGACAACGAGAATGTGGGGCCGGGGTTGGTGCTGTGGCACCCGAAAGGGATGCGGGTTCGGAACGAGATCGAGAATTTCTGGCGGTCTACCCACTACGGCGGTGGATACGAGCTGGTAGGATCTCCCCACATCGGGCGGTCCAAGCTGTGGGAAACAAGCGGTCACCTGGATTTTTACCAGGAAAGCATGTATTCGCCGATGGACATTGATGGCCAGGCCTATTTTGTCAAGCCGATGAACTGTCCGTTCCACAGCATCATTTACAAGAGCCGTCGCCGAAGTTATCGCGAATTGCCATTCCGCTGGGCTGAGATGGGCACTGTGTATCGCTACGAACGTGCAGGGGCTTTGCACGGGCTTTTGCGGGTGCGCGGGTTTACCCAGGACGATGCGCATATTTTTTGCCGGCCGGATCAGGTGGAAGACGAAATCCGGAAGGTCATCGATTTTACCCTGTTTATCCTGCGGTCTTTTGGGTTTGAAGCATTTCGAGTGGATATTTCTACACGGCCCGAAAAATATGTGGGCGATCCGGAAGACTGGGACAAGGCGACAGATGCGTTGAAGGCGGCGGCGGACGATCAGGGTTTGGCCTACGATATAGATGAAGGGGGGGGGACCTTTTACGGTCCCAAGATCGATGTGAAGATCGAAGACGCGCTGGGTCGGGAG
>JAPUJS010000130.1 GCA_027296045.1 bacterium
GGCGCTTGCGGAGATTCGGCGGGTGTTGAAACCGGCCGGGCGATTTTTTGCGGCAACCAATGGCGCGACCGGGATGCGAGAGCTGTTTGAGTTAGTCAAAAGGGTGAATCCAGATGCCTATGATGGATCTTCATCGGTTAACGCATTTGGACTGGAAAACGGAGCCGATCAACTCGCGCCCTGGTTTGAAGGGGTCGAGGTGCGCCGTCACGAAAATGCGCTGGCTGTGACGGAGGCAGACCCGTTGATTGCCTATGTCGCGTCGAGCGACCGGTTGAATGAAGATCAATTGATTGCGCTTCGAAATATTGTAGAGGCGGAGTTGCAAGAGGAAGGTGTGATTCATATCCGGAAGGATCAGGGGCTATTTGCCGCCAGAAAGGCGACACGATAGACTTATCGCAAATAGCTTTCGGCCTGGCCTATTCGGGTGATGTTGTAAGACGATAAGGCGATTGAAAAAGCAAATGTGGAGAGCCGTTTCCAACGGCTCTCCACTTTTTATGAAGGCGCCGGTTTCTAAATGCTTTACAGAGGGGTTTTTGTGGCTTACTTTGGTGTGGAGCAAGGAACAGAGTGGTCGGATTGGACGCTCGTTGGTGAATTTATGAAGCAGGGGGGCCCGTGTCTGGACAACGATTGATTCTGGCAGATCACCTGGTGGATGGGGTGGACGGAAATGTGAAGGACAAGCAAGGTGTGTTGGTGTCGGACGGACGGATTGCTGCGGTTGGGAACCGGGAGGCCGTGATGAAAGATACGCCTCCGGAGATCGAAGCGATTGATCTGGGAGACGTGTATCTTGCCCCGGGCTTGATTGACGGGCATACGCACACGAGTCTGGCCGGGGATGGTCGGCCGTATGCGGAGATGTTTTCGGAGACCGATGAGATGATGGTGCTTACCGGGGTGATGAATCTCAAGGTGCATCTGGATGCAGGAATTACGACGGTGCGGGAACACGGTGCAAGAAATATGGTGGGCTTTGCATTGAAGGAAGGTTTGCAACGCGGCTATTTCCCGGGGCCACGGATGCAGGTGAGCGGGCGGCCGATTACGTGTACGGGCGGGCATTTTCATATGTGCAATGAGGTGGCCGATGGGGAGGCGGAGATCCGGCGTTCGGTGCGGCGACTGGTTCATGAAGGGGCGGATTATATTAAGATTATGGCTTCGGGGGGAGGAACAGCGGGCACGATTCCAGGACGGGCGAGTTATTCGGTGGCCGAATTACACGCGGCCGTACATGAAGCGCACCATTTTCACCGGTTGACGGCGGCCCATTGCCGGGCGAAAGAGTCGATGGTGCGGGCGGTGGAAGCGGGGATTGATTTGATGGAACATGCGGAGTTTCTGGACCCGGACGATGAACTTCGGTTTGATCCGAATCTGGCGGAGAAGATGGCGGAGTCGGGGATCTGGGTGAGTCCGACCTTGCAGGCGTGGACCCGGTATTATCGGATTGTGGAATTGCGGGAGCGGCGGGATTTGGGATCGTTGCATTTAAGTGAAGAGGAAGAACTGAAGGCGCTGGAGGCGCGGATGGAGAGGCGGCTGGACGTGATGCGAAAAATGCTGGATTATGGGATGCGGGATCGGATTGTGCCGGGGACCGATTCGGGGGTGAGCCGTTTGGCCTTCGGGCATCTGGATTATGATTTGCAATTGCTGGTGCAGGTGGGCTTTACGCCTGCGGAGGCCTTTCTTTCGGCCACGCGGGTTTCGGCCGAGGCGATTGGGATGGGCGATGAGATCGGGACGATTGAAGTTGGCAAGGCGGCGGATCTGGTTGCACTTGAGGGAGATCCGACCCAGGATGTGGAGGCCTGTAGTCGGGTGGCGGCAGTGTTTTTGGGAGGGGAACAGATAAGCTAAACCCGGGATCACAAACGGTGGACGCTGACCGGGCGCACGAGTTCCAAACTGATGACGCTGATCAGTGGATTGGCGTATCTCTGGTAATATCCCTATGAACGAGCAAACACCAAACATTCTGGTGATCTGTAGCGATCAGCACCATCCTCTGATGACGGGATATCGGGAACACGCGTTTGTGCAGACGCCAAACCTGGATCGGCTGGCGCAAAACGGGACACATTTTACACGGGCGTATTGCAACAGTCCCATTTGTGTGCCGAGTCGGATGAGTTTTATTACGGGGAAATACCCGCATCAGGTTGATTCGTGGTGTATCGGGATTCCGATGGATCGGGAGGAGATGACGTGGGCGCGTCGGCTGGATCGGGCAGGGATTCCGTCGACGATGCTGGGGAAGATGGATTTTTGCGGGGAATATCAGGATGGTGGGTTTAGCGAGCATAAAATTATGCATCGGAGGAAGGCGTGGGAGAAGATCCCACCGGAGACGCCCTGGGCGGCCCGGTTGAAGGGGTATACGCGGACGGACAAGCGGGCACATGTGCTCCGAGCAGGGCCAGAATCGGGGGTGCTTCGCAATCGGAAGGAAGAACCAAGAGGTGTTGTGAGCCACTTTGAACACGACCGGCAGGTGACGGACTGGGCGCTGGATTATTTGAAAGAGAAAGGGCGAGATTCGCAGGACAAACCCTGGGCACTTTATATGGGGTATTTGTTTCCGCACTGGCCGTTTTGTGTGCCGGATGAATACTATGAAATGTATTATCCCGATCGGTTGGAACTTCCGGAGAATGCTCGATTTCCAAATCCCGAGTTGCATCCTGCGCTGTATCATTTTCAACAGGCGCTGGATTTGGGAACGGTGACGGAGGATATGTTGCAGCGGACGGTTGCGGCGTATTATGGAATGATTACATGTATGGATGCGATGATCGGGGAGATTTTCGCGGAGCTGGAAAATCAGGGGCTTGCGCAAAACACGTATGTGATTTATACTTCCGATCACGGGGAGTCTTTGGGCGAACACGGATTGTTTTATAAGCAGTGCTCTTACGAGGGATCTGCAGGCGTGCCTCTGATTGTGAGTGGTCCGGGTTTGCCCCAGGGAAAGCAAGTGGATCTTCCGGTTTCGCTGGTGGATCTGTATCCTACGGTGATGGAGATGGCAGGGTTGGAGACGGAGGCGGATCGGCCAGGCCGAAGCTGGTTACCGCTGGTGCGGGGGGAGGATCAGGATCGGCCGGATTATGCGTTTTCGGAGTTTCACGCGAATTTTTTGCGGCACGACTGGTATATGCTGGTTCGGGGAGATTTTAAGTATACGTATTATGCAAACGAACGGCCGTCGCTGTTCCATGTGAAAGAAGACCCCAAAGAGGATCGGGACCTGGCGGAGGATCTGGCCTATGGCGATGTGTTGAAAGATTTTGAGGCACTGCTCCGGTCGATAGTGGATCCCGATGAAACCACGCTGAGAGCAAAACACGATCTGGGGTTAATGGGGACGGATGGGACGGATTATACCGAGACGCTGAGCGTCGAAGACCTGGCGGACGATATTCGCCATTAACGAAAGGAGCGGGTTGTATGAAATTGAAGTACGCGATGATTTTGTGCTGCTGTCTGGCCTTGACGATGCTGTCGATTCCAACGGGTGCCCAGGAGGCCGAGAAAGAAGCCAAAGCGCCTGTTGAATTGAACGTGGGCGATATGGCACCGGTGTTTGAGGGGACGGATGATACGGGAAAGGCCTGGAAATCGGCCGATCACGTGGGCGATAATATTCTGGTGGTCTACTTTTTTCCGGCGGCAATGACGGGTGGCTGAACGCGTCAGGCTCAAGGCTATCGGGACGATAGCGCGGCGTTGAAAGAGTTGGGTGCGAATGTCGTAGGACTCAGCGGAGATAGTGTGGTCGGCCTGGGGGCATTTAAAAAGGTGAACGATTTGAATTTTCCGATGATTTCGGATTCGGACGGGAAGATTGCCAAACAGTTTGGGGTGCCGCTCCGGGACGGTGGATCGCTTGAACGCACCATTGAAGAGCAGGTGATGACGTTTACTCGCGGGGTGACGGCCAGCCGGTGGACGTTTGTTATTGGGAAAGATGGCAAGATCATTCACAAGGATATGAAGGCCCGGGCCCGTCAGGACAGCAAGAATACGCTTGAGGTGTTGAAGGGAATGGCCCAGGCGGAAGGGGAGTGAGTTTTTCAGACGCTTCCAGGCACCTTTACAGGCCGCAGGGATGTAAGGTCCCTGCGGCTTTTTTTGACTGGTACTATTAAAGATAAGGAGTTCCTGGCTTGGCACGCATACTGGTTATCGATGATGAAGAGCCTATCCAGCTCGCAGTACAGGCAATGCTGGGAAAAGAAAACCACGAAATCTTAACCGCATCCAACGGTGAAATCGGACTTGAACTTTTACGGACCGAACCCTTTGATTTAATCATTACAGACATTCTTATGCCCGAAAAAGGCGGCATTGAAGTGATTGCAGAAATTCAAAAAACC
>JAPUJS010000131.1 GCA_027296045.1 bacterium
AAGAAGTTGCGGATATGGCGCAGATTTTTCAGTCGCAGGTGATGAGCCTGGTGGTCGAGGGGGCGTTTGACCGGTTTCCGGCGCTTCGGGTGGCACTGATTGAGAGCGGTTTTGTGTGGATGCCGGCGTGGATGTGGCGGATGGATAAGGAATGGAAGGGGTTGCGGCGCAATACGCCGTGGGTGAAACGGCGGCCGTCGGATTATGTTCGGGAGCATATGCGGATGACGCTACAGCCTCTGGATGCGCCGCTCGATCCGGAACATTTGTTGCAGATGATCGGGCAGTTGGACTCAGACGAGATGTTGATGTTTTCGACGGATTATCCGCACTGGCATTTTGACGGGCCGGAAGAAGCGATTCCACAAGGCCTTTCGGATTCGCTGCTGGAAAAGATTTTGAGAGAGAATGCCAGGGCTTTTTATCGGTTTTAATGTGCGAGGAGATAACTTATGGCAACGACCGTTTTAGAAGCACCTGAGGTGGGGGCTGGCGAGCGGGAAAAGCTGGCGGTTATCGATTGTGATATTCACAATACGATGTCTTCGGGCGATGTCTGGTTGAAATATTTGCCCGAGCAGTGGCACGACTATCACCGAAAAATTGGGGGACGGGGACGTTTGGGGTCGGGCTATCCGAGGGCGGTGCCGAATGCTGCCCGGCACGATTCGTTTCCGCCTTCAGGACCGCCAGGATCCGATCTGGCATTTATGCAGGAGCAGTTGCTGGATGCCTATGAGATGGATTATGGTATTTTGAACTGTCTGGTGGGCGCTGGGGGGCAGCAGAATTTGCCGTATGGAGCGGCGTTGGCACAGGCGATTAATGACTGGCAGATTGCCGAATGGCTGGAGCCGGAACCCCGGCTGCGGGCCTCTTTGATTGTGCCTTATGAAGACGGCGACCTGGCTGCTGCTGAGATTGACCGGCTGGGCGATCATCCTGGTTTTGTGCAGGTGATGTTTGCGATCCGGACTCTGGAACCTCTGGGGCGGCGGAAATACTGGAAAATCTATGAGGCGGCCGTGCGGCACAATCTCCCGATTGGGATCCACTTTGGCGGCACGGGCAGCGGGCCGATCACCGGGGCCGGGAAGCCGTCGCATTATATTGAGGATCACGGCGGGATGCCCACGGCCTTCCAGGCGCAGGTGACGAGTTTTGTGTATGAAGGGGTCTTTGAGCAGTTCCCGAAGTTGAAGGTGGTTCTGATCGAAGGGGGTTTTGGGTGGGTGCCGCCCCTGATGTGGCGGCTGGATGCCTGTTATCGAAAACTCAAGATGGAGCTTCCCTATTTGAAGCGACTACCATCGGAATATATTCGAGACCATTTCTGGATCAGTACACAGCCGGTGGAAGAGCCTTCCCGGCCGGAGTATTTCCATCAGATGATGGACCAGATGGGGATGGACGACAAATTGATGTTTGCCACCGATTATCCGCATTGGGACTTCGATTCTCCGGACCGAGCGTTGCCCCGTTCGCTGGATCGGGATGTGCGAAAAAATATTATGGCAGAAAATGCTCGGATGCTATACGGGCTGGAGGGATGAGGCTCAGGAAAACCGAAAACTTATTTTTGATGAGTTCTTAAGGAAAGGGTCTTATGGCACAGCAGGATGTTCAGGAAGTGCAGACCGATTTTTCGGGTCTTGGCAAGCCGGTGATCGATTGCGATTTGCATAACGAGGTGCCGAAGCTGGAGGCATTATTTCCCTACCTTGAAGACCACTGGGTGGCTTATATTAGGGAGTCGGGGTTTGGGATGTCGGGCCCGAGTGCAAATGACTATCCTCCGGGGATGCCGACGTCGGCTCGGCCGGGTACCAAGCCTGAGGACGGGGAGACGCGTTTGGAATTGATGCAGGCGCAGGTGCTGGATCCGTGGGAGGTGGAGGTTGGGATTTTAACGTGCAGTTTTCGGGTGCAAAGCGTGTTCAATGAAGATCTGGCGGTTTCTCTGGCAACGGCGGCCAATCAGTGGCAGGTTGAAGAATGGCTGGACAAGGATGACCGGTTGCGGGCTTCGCTGGTTGTGCCGAGTCAGAATCCGGCCAAGGCGGCGGCGGAAATTGAGCGGTTTGGCGATCATCCTGGCTTTGTGCAGGTGATGTTGCCGGTGCGGTCCTATTGGCCTTATGGCAAGCAGATTTATGACCCGATGTTTGAAGCGGCTGCGAAACACGATCTGACGGTTGGGATTCATTTTGGTGGGGCACCCGGACTGCCACCTTCGGGGGCTGGATGGCCGTCGACGTATCTGGAAGAATTTGCCAATATGACCCAGGTGTTTCAGTCGCAGGTGGCCAGCCTGGTGATGGACGGAGTTTTTGCGCGGTTTCCAGAGCTTCGGGTGGCGTTTATTGAAGGTGGGTTTTCGTGGTTGCCGGGGTGGATGTGGCGGTTGGACAAGGAGTGGAAGGGGTTGCGCCGGGAAACGCCGTGGGTGAAGCGGCGGCCGTCGGAGTATATGCGGGAGCATCTGCGGTTGACGATTCAGCCTCTGGATGCGCCCCCGAACCCCGAACATTTGCTGCAGGTGATTGGGCAATTGGACTCGGATGAAATGTTGATGTTTTCGACCGATTATCCACACTGGCATTTTGATACCCCAGAAGAAGCGGTTCCGCAGGGACTGTCGGAAGGTTTGGAAGCGAAAATTTTACGCGAAAATGCACGGGTATTTTATCGGCTGTGAGGCAGGCGGAGAGAGATTGTCAACCCAGAGAGGTTTGAAATGGCGACTGCGGTCTTAGAAACCCCCGAAGTAGTATCGATGGAACGCGAAAAATTGGCGGTGATCGATACAGATATTCACAATACGGTTGCGAAACCGCAAGAGATCTGGTCCAAGTATTTGTCGAAACAGTGGTATGAATATTTCAAGATGAATGGGTTGCGGGGACGGCAGGGACAGAATTATCCAAGGGGGACGCCCTACGCTGCCCGGACGGATGCCTACACGTCATCGGGAGGTCGCCCGGGATCGGATCTGGGGTTTATGCGGGAACAGTTGCTGGATGCCTATGATATGGAATATGGTGTTTTGAATTGCCTGGTGCCTGTTGGGAATCAGTCGAATTTGCAGTTTGGGGCCGCGCTTGCAAGTGCGGTCAACGATTGGCAGATCGCCGAGTGGCTGGAACCGGAACCCCGGTTGCGGGCGTCTTTGATTGTGCAATATGAAGATCCGGATCTGGCGGTTGCCGAGATTGAACGGCTGGGCGATCATCCCGGTTATGTGCAGGTTTTGTTTTTGACGCGGACGATGGAGCCGATGGGGCGGCGGAAGTACTGGAAGATGTATGAGGCGATTTTGAAGCACAATCTGAATCTCAGCGTTCACTTTGGTGGGGACAGTATTGGGCCGGTGACGGGTGCTGGGAAAGTGTCGCATTATATTGAGGACCACGCCGGGATGGCACAGGCGTTTCAGGCCCAGGTTACAAGTTTGGTGTATGAGGGAGTATTTGAGCATTTTCCAGAGCTGAAGGTGTCGCTGGTCGAAGGTGGTTTTTCGTGGATGGCGCCCCTGATGTGGCGGCTGGATAGCTCTTACAAAAAGCTGAAGGCACAGGCACCTTCTCTGACGCGTTTGCCGTCCGAATATATTCGGGAGCATTTCTGGATCAGCAGCCAGCCGATGGAAGAACCCCCCGAACGGGAGTATTTCCATCAAATGTTAGAGCATATGGATATGGACGATAAAATCATGTTCGCAACAGATTATCCGCACTGGGATTTCGATTCGCCGGATCAAGCGCTTCCCAGTTCGCTGGATCTGGATTTGAGGCGGAATATTATGGCCGAAAATGCACGGGCGTTTTACGGGTTTTAAGGAAGGGTATGCGATGGCGAAACATGTGGTGGCGCCGGTGAAGGAGATTCCGCCGGGCGAACGAAAAATTGTGGAATTGGAAGGCCGATCCATCGGGGTGTTTAATGTGAATGGGGAGTTTTATGCACTCCGGAACAGATGCCCGCACCAGGGGGGGCCGATGTGTGAGGGGAAGTTGACGGGGTTTGTGACGGCCGATGTGCCGGGGGAGTATACTTATTCACGCAAGGGTGAAATTTTGCGGTGTGCGTGGCACGGATGGGAATTTGATGTGAAGACGGGACAGTCGTGGTTTGATCCGGTCAAGACGCGGGTTCGGGCGTATGATGTGCGGGTGGAAAGCGGATCGGATGTGACGAAAGATTCGGAGATGGCGGGCATGGAGAAGGGGCCGTATACGGCGGAAACGTATGCGGTGACGGTGGAGGAGGATTATGTGGTGGTGGAGTTGAGTTAATCCCCCTGTCCTCCTTTTTCAAAGGGGGACCACTGACTGGGTTGGGGGGTATCCTATATATTGGAGATGGGATGGCTGAGGCGTTGGAGTTGACGGCATATCCGGATTTGGAGAGTCGGGTGGAGGCGATTGAGCGGGATGGGTATGTGTATTATCCGGGGGTATTGGATGCGGAGGAGGTGGCTGAGCTTCGGGAGGTGATGGATGGGTTGACGCAGATTGAGGCGAGTTTTGATAAGCATATGACTCCCGAAAATGGGAGGTATTTGAATAAGCATATTAACAATGCGTTTAATCGAGATTCGCTCTTTCTGGATTTTTTGGACAAACCGGGTGTGATTGAAGTGTCCGAAGCGGTGCATGGGGAAGACTGTCACGTGATCGGGATGACAGCGTGGATGACAGGGCCGGGTCGGCCGGATCAGAACTTGCACATAGACTGGTTGCCGATTGCGTTGCCGGAAGATGTGGCATCGGACCCGCGGGTTAAGGTGCCCATTTTTATTAGCACAGCGCATTATTATCTGGACGATTTGTATGAGGAATTGGGACCGACACAATTTGTGCCGGGCAGCCATCGGTCGGGTCGCAGGCCGGACAAGGACGAGATGGATTGGCAGGGCGTAGAACCGAAAAGTATTTTGTGCAAAGCGGGAGATGTGGTGCAGTTTCGGAGTGAGGTGTGGCATCGGGGGACGGCCAACAGAAGCACACAGACGCGGTATTTGTTGCAGGTGCATTATGCCAACCGGATGATTACGCAGAAATATCCGCCTTATTTGAACCGGTTTCAATTTGACAAAGCGATTTTGGCGCAAGCCACACCGAGGCAATTGCGTTTGATGGGCGATCATCGGAGCAGCAATTACGATTGATTTTTGGTGTTTTATTCCCTAATTTTGCGTTGGCGGTCGGGGGCATACGCTGTTGTATGTCCCTTTTTGATTGGTGGAGTAAATGTAAAGGGATCCTATGCGAATAGGCATTGTTTCGCTGCTTCACGAATCGAATACGTTTATTCAAACACCCACCACGCTGGATTCGTTTCGGCGGGATGGTTTGTTAATCGGTGACGATCTTTACGACCGATTTGCAGGCGGGCACCATGAGATCAGCGGGTTCCTGGAAGGGCTTTCGGGGACCGAGTTTGAGGCGGTGCCCATTTTTTGTGCTTCCACGACGCCCTCGGGACGCATCACACGGGAGACCTGTGATGCGTTGATGCGGTTGATGTTTGATGCGGTGGAGGAGGCCGGGGAGATGGACGGATATCTTGTGGCCCCCCACGGCGCCAATGCGGGGGAAGGGGAGGAATATCACGATCTGGACGGGCACTGGTTGTCGCGGTTGAGAACGCAGGTTGGAGAGGAGATCCCGATTATCTGTACGGTGGACCCCCATGTAAATTTATCTCCCCGAATGGTGGCAGCGTGTGATGCGACGATTGCATATCGGTCCAACCCCCATCTGGATCAGAAGGTGCGCGGGCTGGAGGCCGCTGCATTGATGGTGCGGACGCTTCGGGGCGAGATTCGACCCACGCAGGCCGGGGCGTTTCCGCCGGTGGTGATCAATATTGAGCGGCAGTTGACCACGGCCCCGCCATGTTTGCCAATGTATGAGCTGGCTGATGAGATGCTGAAAGAGCCGGGGGTGTTGTCCAATAGCATTGCACTGGGGTTTCCCTATGCAGACGTGGAGGAGATGGGGTCTGCGTTTGTGGTGGTGACGGACAATCGGCCGGAATGGGCTCAGGAACTGGCGGATCGGTTGGCCGATTATCTGGTTGCACACCGGGCAGAATTTGTGGGCGAATTTATAACTATCCCGGATGCTGTAGATCAGGCGGTTGCGCAGGACGGGCCGGTTTGTTTGCTGGATATGGGCGATAATGTGGGCGGTGGATCGGCAGGAGATGGGACGTTGATTGCCCATGAATTGCATCGACGGGGGAACACGACGGGGTTTGTCTGTTTGTATGATCCAGCGTGTGTGGCACAGGCGCAAGCGGCAGGTCCTGGCAACCGGGTGAAATTGACAATGGGTGGAAAGACAGATGATATGCATGGGCATCCGTTGGAGGCCGAGGTGCGGGTGCGGAGTTTGCACGAAGGAATATTCAGAGAATCGGAAGTTCGACACGGTGGAAGATCGGCTTTTGATATGGGGCGGACTGCGGTGGTGGAAACGGATACGGGGCTGACGATCAGTTTGACGTCTTTGCGGGTGGTGCCGGTGAGTTTGGGGATGATGACAAGCATTGATCTGGATCCCGGGGCGTTTCAGATTTTGGTGGCCAAAGGGGTACACGCGCCGGTGGCGGCTTATGCGCCGGTTTCGAAGGCATTGATTCGGGTGGATACGCCGGGATCAACGGCGGCGGATATGCGATATTTTGAGTATCGGCATCGGCGCAAGCCGTTGTATCCGATGGAAGAGATCGGGTGAGAGGGAGCATCATGAAGATCTTGTTGACCAATGATGATAGCCACGACTCGCCGTTGTTTCACTATGCGATCGAGCGGTTTCAGGAGATGGGTGATTTGAAGGTGGTGGTGCCCAAGGAGGAACAGAGCTGGAAGGGGAAGTCGATGACGCGGTTTGAGCCAATGGACCTGGAAACGAGAACGATTTGCGGGGTAACGGCTCATATTTTGGATGGGACCCCGGCGGACTGTGCAAATTTCGGGATTTACCATCTGTTTGAAGACAAGCCGGATCTGGTGATTTCGGGCGTGAATATGGGAAGCAATGTGGGCATTGGTTTCGCATTTTCATCCGGTACGATCGGGGCGTGTCTGGAAGGCAATATTGCTGGAGTTCCGGGGATTGCGATTTCTCAGCTTCTGGATCGATCGCTTTTCAGACAGTGGTATGTAGACCGTAGCTTTCCGGAGGATGTGTTGGCCCGTTTACATGCACAGAGCGATCGGTTGTTGGACCGCGTATTTGAAGATTTATACCATCAGGATGGTTTTTGGAAAACACCGGTCACCTGGAATGTGAATTTGCCCTATGAGGCTGTGCCGGATTGTGATCTGGTATGGGCATTTTTGGGACAGACGTTTTACGGTTCGTGTTTTAAAAAGGAAGACGGCAAGGTGGTACACGATCTGGATACGGTGAAGATGGATGAACGCGAGCAGGCGGATGGGGTTGTGGTTCGGGGCGGACATGTGAGTTTGACGCGGTTGGATATGCGAAGTTTTGGACAGGTGTGATGTATGGCGCGACTTCAAGTCTGGATGGTACGGCTTTGCAAGTTTTGATGTCCCCTTAGATCTTTGGAAACGTATGACGCATTTTAACAGACAGGTTGAACACAAACGATGAAGTTGCTTATACTGAACCGTTTGGACGTGGTACATCTGCTTCCAATGGAAGTGTGTCTGGAACTGGTGGCCGAAGGGCTTGAAGCGCTTGGACGTGGCGAGGCTGTGAATCCGTTGCGCCCGATTATGTGGCTGCCGGACAAACGCGGTTTGCTGGGGCTGATGCCGGGGTATGTGGAGGGGCGAGAGGCGCTCGGATTGAAGGTGATCAGCATTTTTCCTGGAAATCACGGCACGGAGTACGATTCGCATCAAGGCGGGGTTTTGTTGTTTGACACCGAGCATGGGTGTTTGCGGGCCCTGATAGACGCGGGGGCGGTGACGGCCATCCGGACGGCCGCGGCGAGCGGGGTGGCCACCCGTTTGCTGGCCAGAGAGGATGCTGGAGATCTGGCATTATTGGGGTCTGGTGTCCAGGCACGGACGCATTTGGAGGCGATGCGGGTGGTTCGGGAGATTCGGCGGGTGCGGGTATGGAGCCGAACGACTGCGCATGTTCAGGTGTTTGCAAAAGAGGAATCGGAACGGCAGGGGGTTGCAATCGAAGTTGTGGAATCGGTACAAGAAGCGGTAGAGGGTGCGGATTTGATTTGTACGCTTACGGCTTCGCCAAAGCCGATTCTGATGGGAGACTGGATCTCGCCGGGAGCGCATATTAATGCGGTCGGGGCCAGTATTTCGACGACCCGGGAACTGGATACGGCGGCGGTTGTGGGATCTCGGCTGTTTGTGGATCGGCGGGAGTCGACCGTAAACGAATCGGGCGATTTTTTGATTCCCAAAAAGGAGGGAGCGATTGGAGAGGATCATATTGTGGGCGAGATTGGGGAGATTTTGCTCGAACAGATTGGCGGACGGACGTCGGGGGAAGAGGTGACGCTTTTTAAGTCGCTCGGTTTAGCAGTGGAAGATGTGGTGCCGGCACATTATCTTTACCATCGAGCAAAAGAGGAAGGGGTTGGGACGTGGGTGGATTTTGGAGACGATGTTGACGAGGAATAACTTTCACGGGAGGATCTAGATGAGTGAATTTCAAGGAGTGGTTCCGGCCATTGCAACGCCGATGACATCGGATGGGGTTTTCAATGAGGCGGTTTTTCGGCAGGTTGTGGAGTTCAATATTCAGGCGGGTGTGCACGGGTTCTGGGTGGCTGGTGGTACGGGAGAGAGCGTGTTGCTGGACGATGCGGAGAATCGGCAGATTGCAGAAGCGGTGGCCGATCAGGGACAGGGCCGGGTGAAGAATATTATGCATGTGGGCGCGCCGACGACGAAGCGGGCTGCCAAGTTGGCCGAGCATGCAGCCAAGGTCGGGGTGGATGCGCTTTGTTGTGTGCCACCGTTTTTCTACCGACGGGGCATTGAAGATATTGTGGAGCACTATCGGGTTGTGGCCGCTGCGGCCGATATCCCTCTGTTTGTTTATAATCTGCCGGGCGCCACCGGTGTTGAGATTACGCCGGATATGATGAAGAAAATTCAGGATGGGGTGCCTCAGCTTCAGGGGTTAAAGCATTCGGCGCCCTCCTTTGCAAATGTGCGGATTTTTTCGAAGATGGGTCTGGATTGTTTTATTGGGAGCAACCGGTTGATGCTGCCGGCTATGACGGTTGGGGCTTGCGGGTGTGTGGATGGGCCCTTGAATGTGTTTCCAGAGTTGTGGGTGGCAATCTGGGAGGCGTATCAGGCAGACGATTTGGCGGCGGCTGTCGAGGCGCAGGATCGGGCGACCTCGGCGTTTGAGGTTTTGAGCAGTTGTGGCGGGAGTTTTCATGCGTGGGTCAAAGCGGGGTTGAGCGAGCGGTTGGGGGTGGACTGTGGCGATCCGAGACCACCGGGACAGCCGTTGAGCGAGGCCCAGCGTGGGGCGTTACGAGAGGCCCTGGAAACGCTGGATCTGGTGACCACTTCTGTGGGGTGAGCGATCACTTGATCGCGGCGGCGCTTTCGCTGCGTTGAAGATTCGCGCGGCGAATTATACCAAGGGTGATTAATAACGACCCTTGGTATTACGCCGCGACCGCGACCTTGTCTCGCCCCGACTCCTTGGCGTCGTAAAGCGCCCGATCGGCGAGCGCCAACACGTCGT
>JAPUJS010000132.1 GCA_027296045.1 bacterium
GGCGGCCACTGGTGACAGGGGTGACTTCGTGGAGGTGGGAACTGGAAAAGATAACAGCGTCTCCAGCTGGTGGGCGGTAGAGATGCGGGCCGTATTCGGGAAAGCGGAGATGGCCGCCTTCGTAGGCGTCGTTTAAGTTGAGGGTGAGCGCGAAACGTCGATGGGCGGTTGACGGGCTGAGGTTGTCCCGGTGGGCGTGAAAAAAACCGCCTTCTTCGGCAGCATAACAGGCAATTTTAAAGCCTTCAAAGCGGGTGGCTTTGTAGTGAAAGGCTTTCTGCAGTTCGGGCATCACACGCCTGCCCACGGTTGAGGTAAGCAGGCGCATGAGCTTGGGGTCTGTGACCATGTGGTCTTTGCGGCTTTTGTTTTCGGGATCGATCGCGTCTTTTCGCTGTCCTGCTATAGAGTGTTCCACTCCGGTCTCTTCATGGCCCTGGGTTTGCCAGACCTGAATTAACGTGTGGCAGATGTCGGAATCGAGGATGTCGGAGATGAGCAGGACGGGTGCCTGGGCGGTTACGGCAATGGGGGCGACTGTAGGGAGGGTTTGCACGGTTGCGCGGATGGCTTGCGCGGCGGTGTCGGGATTGTCCAGGATGTGTGTACTTAACACCCGGAGGTTTGGGTTGAGGGCCAGGATTACGGTTGTGTGGTCATCCTCCAGGCGATATGCTTTTCGTACCGCACCTTCCTGGTCGGTGAATACAGGGGGACCGGATGTGGAATTTGGGGGGGACGATTGTTGAACGGTGAGAATGGAGAGGGCTTCGTCTTTTAATATTTCGAGAAAGCGATTCAGGCTGTCGGTATCCTGATCTTTACCGACAAAAATCAAGAGCGTTGGATTTCCGCCCGCCCGGGCATAAAATTGGGTGGGCGTTCCATTTTGTAAGGGAAGGACAAAGTCGGGGGCGCGTTCGCCCCTTCCCAGGGTGGACGGCGTATTCATGACGGGACCTTTTTTGATGGTGGGAAAAGTGGGCAACCAGCATGCCGATAAGCATAAACGCGCAACCGACCAGCTCCCGCTGGTTCAGGAACTCATCCAGAATCGCCCAGCCGGACAGGGCGGCAAATACGGTTCCCCAGATGAAGGCGGCCAGCAAAAGCAGTGCGTCGGCTTTGTAGGCGGCTTTGTTCACAATCAGAATGCCGCTTCGTATAGGGCCACCAGGTCCGCCTCGGTGCACGGCCGGGGGTTGGTAGTGTGATTGGCATCGGCAATGGCTTGAGCGGCCAGTTCCGGGATGAGGTCTTTGGGGACGCCTGCTTCTGAAAGTCGGATTGGCAGGTTGAGGCGCACCAGGAGATTGTGAACGGTATCTGCGGCCAGTGTGGCGCTTGCGTTTACGGACAATCCGGCTGTGCTACAGCCCAGGGCAAGGGCGATATCCTTCAAACGATCGGGGGCCGCTTCCCTGTTAAACTTCATGGTGTGGGAAAGCATTATGGCATTGGCCAGGCCGTGTGGGACGTTGGCGAGGGTGGAAAGAGGATGGGCAAGGGCGTGGGCTACGCCCAGGTCTTTTTGGAAGGCGATGGCACCCATGGAGGCGGCCATCATCATATTGGCGCGGGCGTCGATATTTTGGCCGTCTTTCACGGCGGTTTCCAGGTTTTGTGCGGCCAATCGCACTCCTCCCAGGGCAACCGCATCGCAGGGCGGGTGATAGGTGGTCGAGAGGTAGGCTTCGATGTTGTGGGTAAGAGCATCCATCCCTGTGGCCGCCGTGATCTGGGGTGGAAGACCGAGGGTGAGTTCTGGATCGCAAAGCGCGACTCTTGGCAGGATTTTGGGGGTGTTCAAAATGGCTTTGCGGTTGCCGTCTTTGAGGGTGATCACGGCACTGCGTCCCACTTCGCTGCCGGTGCCCGACGTGGTCGGAATGGCGATGCAGCCCGGAACGTGGGCAGTGACTTTTTGAGCGCCATTATTCTGAATCTCGTATTCGGTGAGGGATTGGTCGTGGTTCAATCGGAGACAGACGGCTTTGGCGGTGTCCATTGCACTACCGCCGCCCAGACCGACGACAAAGTCGCAGGATGTGGAACGCATGACATCAACGGCCGCTTCCAGACACGCTTCGTTGGGATTGGGAGTAACTTGATCAAAGCAGGTGGCTGGACCTTGAAGCAGATTTAGGGTTCGTTCTGCCAGACCGATTTTGACCAGGCCGGGATCGGTGACAAGAAGGACACGGGTGGCGTTGCAGGTTTTGAGCAGGTCCGGGAGCTGGTTGAGGGCACCGGGTCCGAAGACCATCTGGTTTGGGAAAGAAAATGTGGAAATCATGGTCTGTGTCGATTTTCGAGGGGGTTTGAAATAGGGCTGCTCTGGTGGAAAACAAAGAGGTATTTATCCCCTTTAAATCGCTTCGAAATATCTGCGGAGTTCCCAGTCGGTGACGGCTTTTTCATAGAGCCGGACTTCGTAATCGCGGGCCAGCACGTAGTGATCGACGAAGGTGTCGCCCAAAATATCGCGGACAATCTCGCTCTGGTTGAGGCATTCGGTTGCAGCTCTCAAGTTGGACGGCAAAGCCGGCAGGGTATCGTCTGTATAGGCATTTCCGGAGACAGGAGACGGTGGTTCGATTTTGTTTTCGATGCCGTAGAGGCCGGCAGATAGAGAGGCGGCCATGGCCAGATAGGGATTGGTGTCGGCACCACACAGGCGGTTTTCAAGGCGGGTGGATTTGCCCGAGTTGCCGGCAATAGCCCGGACGGCGCAGGTTCGATTTTCGACCCCCCAGGATACATTGATGGGCGACCATACTCCGGGGACGGCGCGTTTGTACGAGTTGATATTGGGGCAAAACAGCGAGGTCAGGGCCGGCATCAGGGTTAACAGACCGCCGAGATAGTAGCGGGCGGTGTCGGAAAAGCCGTTGTTTGCATCGGGGTCTGCAAAGGCATTGTTGTCGGCCTTCCAGAGGCTTTGGTGGATGTGTCCGCTGCACCCGGGCAGGTCGGCGTTCCACTTGGCCATAAAGGTGGCCACCAGGCCATGGCGAGGGGCAATTTCTTTGATGCCGGTTTTGAAGAGGGCCGCTCGGTCTGCGGCTTCTAAGCCCGTGGTATAGCGGATGGCGGCTTCGTAGACGCCGGGGCCGGTTTCGGTGTGGATGCCTTCCAGTTCGACGTTGTAATCGCGCATGGCATCGATGATGTGGTGTATCAGGTCGCTGTAGGTGGAGGCGCGGACCACACTGTAGCCGAACATGCCGGGTGAGAGGGGCTTGAGGTCTTTGAAGTCTTTTTCATAGAGACTGTGACTGGTTTCTTCGAAAAAGAAGAATTCGTATTCTGCCGATCCTCGAAATTGAAAGCCCTGCTCTGCGGCTTTGTCGATCCGGTTGCGGAGCAGGTGGCGGGGCGAGAGGGGGTAGGGATCGCCGTTTTTGTCATAAAGGTCCATCATAAAAAAGGCCGTATCCGGCTCCCAGGGGATGATGCGAAAGGTCTCCAGGTCGATTCTAGCCAGGATATCGGGGTAGCCCGTGTGCCAGCCGGTGAGGCTCTCGCGGTCGTAGAGTTCATCGCTGACGTCCCATCCAAACAGGACATCGCAAAAACTGAGGCCGGATTCGACTGCCGAAGTGAATTTGTCGAGCGACACGTATTTGCCCCGGCAGATGCCGTCGAGGTCGAAGGTGCCGAGTTTGATTTTTGTGATCTTTTTTTCGTCAAAGGTGTTGAGCACGGTTTGTAGGTCCATAGAACGGTCTCGCCTGGTTATGGGTTGGGGTGAAACCCCGTGCTTGCCTCTGGCTACAAGCTCTGCAGATGGTCGTTTACGCCATCCATGCCTTTAGAAATTCTGCCGAACGTAGCGCGGCATCTTCGGGCAGGAGGTCCCCTTTGAAGGCCTGGTGGAGGGTCACGTAGCCGTTGTAGCCGATGGTTTTGAGGCCCTGGAAAACGGATTCGAAGTCAATGCCGCCGGGTTCTTCCAGGGGACGTAACGTGGAGTGGATCGGGCCCTGGATCCAGGTGGTCATTGGCATGTCCCCATCGGGGTCGGGAACGTGGTTTTGAAGGTAGACATTAAAAAGATAGGGTTCAAATGCTTTGAGGGTTTCGGGGCCATAATCCTGATTGCAGAGGGCCAGGTTGGCGGGTTCATAGATGATTCCAAAATTTGGGCGGTTGACTTTTTGGAGTACATCCAGAGAGCCTTCCACAGTTTCAAAGAGGCTCCGGGTGTGGCTCTGGTGCGCCAGGCGGATGTTTCGTTCCCCGGCTTCGTCGGAGGCTTTCTGGGCAAAGGGGATGTCCGCCTCGGTTTTCATACAGATGCGCAGCAGATCGCAGCCGAGGTTTTCTGCCAGATCGAGATGTGGGGTGATGGAACGCAGACAGCCGGGGCCTTCTTCGCCGTTTTCCGGGACGGCAAAATCCCCTGTGGCCATCGACACCGGCAAACCGAATGCATCCAGGGTGGATCGGACGCTGGCAACCTGGCCCGGCGGGCTGTGGATACCTACCATCGAGGCACGCATACACAGGGCTTCGTAGCCCGCATTTTGGGCGATGGCTGCAAGATCTGGCAGGTCGATATCGATGATCCGTTTGTTTCGAAAGCTTTCGGCCACCCGTACCGAGAGGGAAAGTTTCATGGGGTCTATCCTTCCTAATTGTGGGTCTTCAGGCACCCTTTGGGAGAGGCTAATGTAGGATTGACCGGATGAACTGTCAACTGGAGAAAGGGGGGATTGAGATGGGTTGGCCTTTTTTATTTTTTTGATATATTTTTATCTGTATTAATATCAATTATTTAATAACTTTTAGGCTCTCAGGGAGTGCGTACGTTCTATTTGCATTTGCATTAAATTATCATATATTAACTTTAGTGGTTACCTGAAGTTACTACGGGCTTGAATGGGGGTCCAATTAAGGAAGGGCGGGATCTTATGCGAGAAGAACCCTGGGGCGAAATGGTTGAAATGCGTGTGGAAAATTTGACGGCTTATCCGACAACAGCTCGAGAAACGGTTTGGCTGCGGGTGATTGAGGGGAAGGTAATGGTGCCTATCGAGATCGGGCACACGGAATATTTGGCGATCTATGCGGCCCTGGTTGGTGAGGAACTTCCTCGACCCTTGACCCACGATTTGCTCAAAACCATTCTGGACCATTTCGATACCCAGGTGGAAGAGGTACAAATCGTGGATTTGAAAGACAGTATTTATTATGCCGAGCTGGTTCTGTCTCGCGGCGGCGAGCAGTTGCGTCTGGATGCCCGCTCGAGCGACAGCATTGCACTGGCCCTGAAATACGACGCGCCGATTTTTATGGATGGAAGCATCATTGAGCAAGCAGGGCATCCGTTCAGGGTCAAGGACGACAAGGGGCTGGAATTGGAAGCACTCGATCCGTCAGAACTGGTCCGGGCATCGGTGTTTGAAGCCGAAGAGGCACAGGAGGCATTTATTGCGGATAATCCGGAGGGGCAATTTGATTTTTCGATTTTAGAAGGTCTCAGCCAGCGTGAAAAGATTGACCGGCTGAAAGAACAGATGGAAAAAGCGGCCCGGGATGAACAATATGAGATGGCCGGTCGAATTCGGGATGAGATTACACGGCTGGAATCACAGGTAAAACGGGTGTAAGGATTTTTTATATCAAAATAGCAGCGGGCGGAGTGAATCACACTTCGCCCGTTTTTTTGTGCGTTTCCGGTGCAATCTGACGCGAGAGGCTTAAACCGGTTGGAACGATCGGCTGTGCTCGCCGACGTAGCCGATGTTGTCGTCGACTTCCTGGCGATTTTGCATGCCAACGGTAATGGCGTCTACAGCCGGGATGTCCAGGACGTAGTGAATGGCGTTGCGGGCGTCGTTGCCGAGGTCGCCCCGCCCGACGACTTTCATGCCGTAGACCCCGATGTTGTTTTGATCCATTTGTTCCAGGACGGGAATGATTTTTTCGGGCGGGCCGTCCATGTATTTGCCGGCATAATTGATGCGGGCAAGGACCACATCGACCCAGGGGGTGACGGCTGCGGTTTGAAAGGCGTCGAAGTCGTGGCAGGATACGCCGTGTGCACGGATGACGCCCTCCTGTTTTTTGCGTTCGAGAACGTCCATCACACCAGAAAAGGAGGAAGGCCAGTTTTTTTCGGTGAGGCAGTGCATGAGCACAATGTCGATGTGGTCGGTGTTGAGTTCTCTCAAAAAGCGATCGATGTCTGCCTCGGCTTCTTCGGATGTGGTTGCACAGGTCTTGGATGTGATCACAACGGTGTTCCGGCCGATATTCTGGAGTGCCCGAGCGACATGGGGGTGGCTGCCATATTGATCGGCGGAATCCCAGAAGTTGATGCCCCGGTCGTAGCCGTAGTGGAGGAGGTCGGCCAGTTCGTCGAGCCCCAGGTCGGTCTGGTTGGAGCGACCGCGCCAGCCCTGGGTGCCGGTGCCGAAGCAGAGTTGTGAGACCAGAAGGCCTGTGGTGCCAATTTCAACGCGGTCCATGGGGGTCTCCTTGAAGAATTTTTCATGGCGGAAAGGCTGCTTGTGTATATTACTACGCCTGAACGAAGGCGTCAATGATAAAATTCCCAAAAGGAGATCACGGAGGTTATGAAGCTGGGTCTGATCGGGTTGCCACAGGTTGGTAAGAAGACGATTTTTAAATTGTTGACAGGGCAAAAGGCTTCGCTGGATGGCGGGAAGGCAAGCGGTTTGGGACTGGCGAAGGTGCGGGATGTGCGAGTTGACCGGTTGGTCGAGATGTATCATCCTGAAAAAGAAACGCCGGCAAAAATGGAGTTTGTGTTGTTGCCGGATCTGGATACGCAAGCCGAGAAAAATGAAGCGGTTTTCAAGGCGCTGGAGCAGGTGGATGTGATTTGCTATCTGGCCAGGGTGTTTGAAGACGATACGGTGTTTCATATGGAAGGGGATGTGAACGCCCGCCGGGATATCCGCACTTTTTACAATGAATTGTTGCTGGCCGATCAGATTTTTGTGGAAAAACGGCTGGAGCGTCTGGAGAAAGAGCGGGGCTGGGCAAAGGATGCGCAAAGAGCGGCCATGGAGAAGGCCCTGTTGACACGGATGCAGGAACATCTGGAGGGCGAGAAACCGCTGAGCAGGTTTGATCTGACGAAGGACGAGAAGAAATTAATCAACAGCTATCCCTTTTTGACAACCAAGGCGGTGATGGTGGTGCTGAATGTGGGGGAGGATCAGATTGGCGAGTCGGGTCTTGTGGAGGAGATGAAGGCGGCGTTTCCTACCCAGGGATTTGAATGGGTGGAGATTTCGGTACAGATTGAACAGGAAATCTCACAGCTGGAGGCGAAAGAGCGGGAGGTATTTCTGGAGGAGCTGGGGATTGAACAATCGGCCCTGGACCGGTTGACGCTTGTGTGTTATGACACACTGGGGTTGATTTCGTTTTTTACGGTGGGTGAGGATGAGGTGCGGGCCTGGACGATTCGAAAGGGGACGCTGGCACCCCGGGCCGGTGGGGCGATTCACGGAGATATTGAGCACGGGTTTATCCGGGCCCAGACCGTGCGGTATGAGGATTTGATCGAGAAGGGAAGCGAGCAGCAGGTGAAGGCCGCCGGGAAGCTGGTGCAGAAAGGGAAGGATGCGGAGATTCTGGATGGGGATGTGATTCAATTTTTGTTTAAGGTATGACGATCAAAATTTGCACTGGTGACGAGGCCCTCACCCCGTCTGAGGACGCCTGAACGGCAACCCTCAAACATCCCTCTCCCACGTGTGGGAGAGGGAAAAAGGGAGAGGGCCTGGGCTTCGATTCCTCAAACGATCACGCCCGGAATAGATAGAATCATTTATCGATTTTGATCCACAAAACGCATTAGAAATTCTTTGGATTATGCCCCCAATACAGATGAACTTTGAGGGTATTTTTTTGGCCCTGCATCCTATTTCCTGGAGCAAGAAGTGCATCCGAACCGGTGTCTTTTAGACATTATAGACACAAGGAGCTTTGAATGCGTTTTGCGTTTGGGTTGTCCCGTTTTGAGTCGGAATGGCTGCCGAAGTGGCTTGGGCCGCTCGCCAAAGAGGGCTGGTTTCAGACGGTGCTGTTCCGGGTTAAGATGGGGAAAGAGGCCCTGGTTTATTGTTGTGAGGGCCCGGGTCAGGAATTGATTGCCGCCAAGGTGTATAAGTCGCGGAAGAAGCGGGCGATGCGATATTATGGAGACTATACGATCGGGCGGGAGTTGCTGGCTTCGGACGGGATGCCGGCACGCAGCGACCGACGGTATCGAAACCGGAGGATTTCCAAAGAGGAAGGGCAACGGCTGGAGGAAATTTCGTGGGTCCAGCACGAGTTCCAGACCCAGCGCCTCGTCTACGATGCCGGTGCCAGGGTGCCCCGGCCGCTTGCGGTGAACGACAATGTGATTTTGTCGTCGTTTGTGGGAGACCGCCGTGGGGCTGCTCCGACGCTTCAGAGCGTGACGGTGACCCCGCTTGTGGCCGGGGAGGTGTTTATACAGTTGATGGAGCAGGTGGCCCTGTTTTTGTCACAGGATCGGATCCACGGCGATCTGTCGGCCTACAATGTGCTGGTTTGGGAGGAGGATTTTACGGTCATTGATTTTCCCCAGGCGATTCTGGCTAGCAAACATCCGGAGGCATTTTCGTTTTTGTATCGGGATATTGAGCGGTTGTGTCAGTATTTTAGAAAATTTGAAGTAGATGCCTCCCCTCAGATGTTTGCAGAGGAAATGTGGAAACGATATCGGCGTGGCGAACTGAGGGATCTGTATGATACTCTGGCTCGAACCTAAACCGCTTCGGCCGGTTTTAGGACGTCCTGGAGACCGGGCCACTCCCGCCAGATGTCGGTGGTGTAAAAAAGGCTTACGAAAAAATCGTAAGCCTTTTTTCTGTCTGTGGGCAGGAAGTCCATTTGGTTTTCTGGTTTTGCCCTATGATGTGACTTTGCCAAGGATCCAGTAGTAGCCATCCCCATCCCGGCGACACGTATCGCCTGTGAAATAGTATCCTGGATAGGGTTTGAAATAATCCTGTTCGAACCGGTCGTGGTCTTTATACAGGGTGCGGATCTGGCCCGGCCAGGAGGCTGCGTAGGCCAGGTGCCCTTCTACGTTGTTGTCTTTTAGCACGGCGCCGGTTTCGGGGTTCAGGACAACGGGTTGGACGCCAAAAAGGGGAAGGGAGACGGTGCCGGGTTTGGTGGGGGTTGCGCCGGGCAGGGAGCCGATGTCGGCCTGTGGATATCCGTCAAAGTAAAAGAGCGAGGTGACGGTGCGTTCCGATTCCGGAAGCGTGTCGATGGCCTGGCGCACCCGGTCCCGGGTTTCGCGGTGTTCGGCGACTTCGTCGGGTTGCGGGACTGTGGACGCAGAGTCCGGGAGGGTATCGAGCGGGTCGGCGGCAAAACCCTTGCGACGGGTGATGCGATTGCAGTGTTTGAATACGATTTTGCGAAGCCAGCCCGAAAAGGCTGCCGGGTTGCGCAACCGCGGCAGGTCGAAGTAGACCTGGATAAAGGCTTCCTGGGCGGCGTCTTCTGCCAGAAAGCGGTCTCCGAGGCAGTTTTGGGCATACCCAAATTGTCATGGCCTGGAACCGACGCACAAGGGTCGCGTAAGGCATCCAGATCCCCGTGTTGTGCCCGGAGGACC